>JAQTRI010000497.1 GCA_028711905.1 Candidatus Wallbacteria bacterium
CCGGCTTTTCTGTTATAGACTGCCGGCGACAGAACGACTGCAGGCCTTCTGCCCGCCTGCTCATGCCCTTCCCTGGGATCAAGGCTCAGCCACACTACATCTCCCCTGTCAGGGACAAAATTCCTGGGTTTTACCATGCTTCCCTGCCTGCCGGTTTTCCGCAGAGCAGTTCCTCGTGGCAGTTTTCCTCAGTAATTCCGGCAACCAGTTCTTCGATAGAGAAGGCATTTGTTGCAGCCGGCTCAATCACGATTTGCCCGTCTGATAACTGCACATCAACAACCGATTCCCTTTCCAGGCCCAGCATTTCCATCAATGCCTTCGGGAACCTGATCGCCAGACTGTTACCCCATTTCTGCACTTTCAGGTTCATCATTCAACTCCCTAATATGTATCTACAATGATTATACATTAAAAAATCAGTCAGGGCAATCGAATTCAAATTGTTGATGTCAACAAAAGTGCCGACTCTTGAATTAATCCTGTATCCGACTGCTATGATGACATCCAGATTGTACCATTCCACTTGATAAATCTTACCGTCTGCCGCAGTTGTTGCATTTTTTGCAACAACTGATTCCTTCATAAGCTCACCGGTTTGAAAGATGTTTTTTACATGTCTGGAAACTACTGATTTATCCCTCTGAAAAAGTGCAGCCATCTGATCCTGGGTCAGCCATACGGTTTCCTGATCCAGGGTAACTTCGAGAGCGATGCTGCCGTCATCAGCGCAATATATGACAATCCCGCTCACGCTTTCGCCGTTCAGGGGCTGTGTCTGGTTTTCACTCTTCTCATCACTTTTCCTGCCCCATTCCTGGTCTTCCGTAAAGTTCATTTTCCGTTACAATTTGACTGATCTTGCGCCCATTTTTCGAGTTTTCTAATGTCTTGATGGCAGTTTCCAGGGAATCGCTGATAGCTATTTCTGCACTGCCTGTGTTCAATGGTTCAATGATCTGCGGCACAGGTGCAGCCTGATCCGCGCCTGCGCTGCAGGACAGGGAACAAAAGATCAAGAGGATGAACAGAACCGCTGGTTTGAATGTCATGGATTTCTCACATGTTAATTCTACCACTCCAAATTTACTTTTTCACCATAATCCCACGATTATTGATCATCCTTGAGCTTTTGCTCCTTGATATCTCTTGAAAACCAACCATCAAAACAGATATAATTTCTTCAGTACTACCAGTGATGCGAGGCGTTATGAACAAGGAAACCCTGAATATCTCTCTACCTGACGATCTTACCAGAATGCTCAATGAGTTCAGCGAGCTCACAGGCAAGAAAAAGCCGTGGATCATCCGCAAGGCGATCAAAGAGTTTCTGGAAGATTCCATGGACGGTTTTGTGGCATCGCAGCGAGCCGAGGACGGTAAAAAAGGCATAGATTCAGAGAAAGTGTTCCGTGATCTCGGAGTATAAAGTCATTTTCCATCCTGCTGCTGTCAAAGAGCTTGCCGGGATCGAGAAAATAAACGCGCAAGCCATCAAGAAAGCCATCGAAAAGATCCGGAACAACCCTCAGGCTGGAATTCCGCTCAAAGGCCCGTGGAAAGGCTTCCTCAAGTACCGGGTCAGAACATTTCGCATTGTGTATCAGATCAAGCGCCACTGCTTAGAGGTCTTCATCCTGCGTATTCGTAACCGAAGGGACGCTTACAGGCTGCTGCCGTAGTTTCTCTCCTGAAGCGGAGTTCGGTCTGATCCCACCAGTCGACATCAGCCGGAAGTTCCCCCCTTGATCATTCCCTGTCTCCGGGTTATAATCATGACAAGGCTGATCCGGCGGCCTGCAATTTCAAAACATGATGGACTACGGGCAATCTATGGTCGGGGGTTGATGTGGGGATCAACAGTCACCGTGTTTTGCTTGCAGTTCTGGTGTTATCTGCAATTCCGATATTCTGCTCAGGCATCAACGGCAGCAGCAACGATATCCTCCTTCAGGGATTTCACTGGAAATCCCACGCTACACACCCATGGTGGGAGGCAGTCAGCCGCAACGCAGGCCAGATAGCCGATTCCGGCATCACCATCGTCTGGCTCCCGCCGCCTTCTGCTTCCGCTGCAGTCGAGGGTTATCTGCCAAATCGGCTGAATGTGCTGGACTCCGCTTACGGCACTAAGGATCAGCTTAAAAACGCCATTGCCTCGCTCAAGTCTAATGGTGTCAAAGCCATCGCAGATGTGGTGATCAACCACCGGGTCGGCACAAACGACTGGGCTGATTTCACTGACCCGGCATGGGGCGCGGACGCAGTGTGCCGGGACGATGAATGGCCGGGCGCACAAGGCGGCGCAGACACAGGCACAGGATTCAACGCCGGCCGGGACATCGACCACAATAATACGACAGTACGCGACAGCCTGATTCAATGGATGAAAATGCTGAAATCCGACATCGGATTCGATGGCTGGCGCTACGATTACGGCCGCGGGTATCACGCCAGTTTCGTGGCCATGTACAACCAGGCCACCGCCCCGGGATTTTCCGTGGGTGAGATCTGGACCGACCTGGACATCAATAACCCGGATTATCACAGGCAGCAGATCTGCAACTGGCTGGATGACGCCGATGGCCTGTCAGCCGGCTTTGATTTCACTACCAAGGGTCTATTGCAGAATGCAGTGTCCACAGGACAATACTGGCGCTTGAAAGACAGAGA
>JAQTRI010000498.1 GCA_028711905.1 Candidatus Wallbacteria bacterium
TACCGTGCTGGAATTGTATAGGATTGCCCTCAGCTTCAGCGTCTTTGATCACCTTCTGCCATCCCGGTCCTCCAGGATTGGCGATAGAAACGAATCTTCGCAAAGTTTCCTTGTCCGCGGGCCGGCTCAACATGGTAACTGCCACCCAGCAAATTGTTGTTATCACCACACTGAGCACCAGTTGCTGCCAGCCTTTCAGACCGGCTCCAAGGGGTGAAAACTTAAACAGGAGCGCAAGCACAAAGGAAACCACCATGGCAGTCAGCTCACTCAAAGGATTGATTCTCCACCAGAACCATCTGAGGATGAAAAGGAGCCCTGTGCCGGCACCGATAGACAGAAGGATCTGAAATGAATCCAGAGCACTTTGCATCCACAGAGCAATCACGCCTGCCACCAGCATCATCAGCACTGTAGAAATACGGCCGACCCACACCAGTTCGCTCTCACTGGCTCCGGGGTTGTGAAAGCGTTTCCAGTAGTCGTTGACCACATAGGAAGAGCCCCAGTTCAGGTGTGTCGAAATGGTGGACATATATGCTGCGGTTAATGAGGCCAGGACCAGTCCCAGGAATCCATGCGGCAGAAAACTGAGCATTGCGGGATAGGCCGCGTCATTAAGGATCTTGGTTGAATCAGCATTAGGGAATGCCCTGACTATGGACTGGATGTCAGGATACACGATCAGAGAACACAGAGCCACGATGATCCAGGGCCATGGCCTGAGCGCATAGTGAGCCACATTAAAAAAAAGCGTTGCCCCAGTAGCATGTTTTTCATTTTTCGCAGCCAGCATGCGCTGAGCGATATATCCGCCACCACCCGGTTCTGCCCCGGGATACCACACGCTCCACCACTGAACTGCGATGGGTATGATCAATAAAGGAATCAGGGTTTCCATATTGCTGAAGTCGGGAAAGATATTAAGCTTTCCCGCCAGAGCCGGATTGCTGCGGATCTGGGCCAGCATCCCGGAAAGCCCGCCAACAGCCGGGTGCTGCAGGGAATAATACGCAGCACCTATCGCGCCGATCATGGCAATGTTGAACAGCACAAAATCAGTCAGCAGAACTCCGCGGAAACCGCCAAGGGAGCAGAACACCACAGTGATCAGAGAAGCCCAGAATATGGAATGAACCGGACTCAGTCCGAGCATGATTCCGCCGATCTTGATAGCTGCCAGTGATACAGTAGCCATAATCATGATATTGAAAAAAACACCGAGGTAGATCGCGCGAAAGCCTCGCAGAAAAGCCGCCCATGGCCCGCTGTATCGCAGCTCATAAAATTCGATGTCTGTCAGCACTCCAGTGCGCCGCCAGAGTTTGGCATAAATAAACACAGTCAGCATACCTGTAAGCAGAAAAGCCCACCAGCACCAGTTGCCCGACACTCCGTCCTGGCGCACGATGTCAGTCACCAGATTGGGTGTGTCCGCAGAAAAAGTGGTAGCCACCATGGAAAAGCCCAGAAGCCACCATGGCATGGTCCGTCCGGAAAGAAAATACTCAGCCGAGCTTTCACCAGACTTTTTCGCGCACCAGAGACCAATCGCCAGGGTCAGGGCAAAAAAAGCGAAGATAATGCTCCAGTCAAAAGAATTCAGCAGATGCATTGTTCGGATTCCTCCTTTTCCTTATCGCAACCGTTCAATATAAGAGGTATGGCTCCACCATAGCCCCGAATTTCTCAGACTCCCTGTCGATCATATCAAATAACTGATCGATAGTATATTTCCCCTCACGAATGTAACTCCCCCCAGCAAGTTTATCGATGAAGTTGCTCTCCAGGTACTGGAACTTCTCAGGAAACATGTCTCTGACTGTGTAAAGCATGGCGAACCCGGTTTTGACAGCGGAAAATGCCTGCCTGTCAGTGACATGGACCTGCACGCCGGAACAGGTCTCACCGGAATGCTTGCTGAAATATGGTTTGAACCCGGCCGGCCGGAATTTCACACCCGGGAGTTCCAGGCTGTTCAATTTCTCAGCCAGTTTCTGTCCATTGATCCATGGGGAACCGATCAATTCAAAAGGCCTGGTAGTGCCCCTGCCTTCAGACAGATTGGTGCCTTCAAACACACAGGTTCCTGTGTACACAACAGCTGTATCCACAGTCGGCATGTTGGGAGAAGGCATAACCCAGGTTCCAAGGCCGGTATCCTCGTAATACATATCCCTGGACCATCCCTGCAGGGGAACGACCTCCAGCCGGCAGCCTATGCCAAATTCCTTGTTGATAAAACCAGCTAACTCCCCGGGAGTCAATCCGTACCTCTGCACAATCGGATAATTCCCGATAAATGACTTGAACGCCGGATCAAGAGGGATGCCTTCGATCTTTCCGGATATCGGGTTCGGCCGGTCAAACACCACAAAGGTCTTGCCTGCCTCGGCACAAGCTTCCATGCAATATGCCATGGTATAGATGTAAGTATAGAATCTGGCCCCGACATCCTGCATGTCATAGCAAAGCACATCGATCTTATCCAGCATTTCCAGGGTCGGTTTTTTGGTGCTGCCGTAAAGGCTGAACACAGGGGCTCCTGTAACCGGATCAGCGGCGCTGTCCACCAGATCCCCGGCCTGCTCGGCTCCGCGGATGCCGTGCTCAGCAGCGAAGAGAGCCTTTAAGTCTGCCTTTTCGTGCAGTACATCTGCACTGCTCCTGA
>JAQTRI010000095.1 GCA_028711905.1 Candidatus Wallbacteria bacterium
GGTGGAACGAATAACCGGCCTGGGTGCCTGCGGACAGGCTATGTCATGGCCTTAAATAAAAATAAGGCACATATAAAGTCCTGTTTCTCCAGGGTGGCGCAAGGACACAGTTTGCAATGGTTCCGCTCAATCTGCTGCCTGACGAAAAGACCGCTGATTACATTGTGACAGGCGAGTGGGCACAATATGCTTACAAGGAACTGGCCAAGATCGGTAAAAAAGGCAATATTGCCGCTTCGAGCGAGGCTGACGGTTTCACTCACATTCCTGAGCGCTCCACCTGGAAATTGACCAACGGAGCCGCATATGTGCATTACACCTCCAACAATACCATTTATGGAACCCAGTTCAGGGAACTTCCGGATTTCGGCGGCTCAGTCGCAGTGTGTGACATGAGTTCGGATTTTCTCTCCAGGCCTTTTGATGTGACTAAGTTCGGGGTCGTTTATGCCGGAGCCCAGAAAAACGCCGGCCCGGCTGGAGCCACCATTGTCATCATCCGCAAGGATCTGATGGAAAAACCGGCCTCAAAGATCCTGCCGACCATGCTGAATTACAAGAGCATAGCTGACAAGGATTCCATGCTCAACACTCCGCCATGCTATTCGATTTACATCTGTGGCCTTGTTTTCAAATGGATTGAAAATATCGGCGGCCTCGCTAAAATGGACGAGAGAAACAAAAAAAAGGCCGGGTTTATTTATGATGCCATTGACAGATCAAACGGCTTTTACAAGGGCTTTGCCGCAACCAGAGACCGGTCCCTGATGAATATTACTTTTAAGCTGCCGAGCCCTGAACTGGACGAGGAATTCGTTAAATCCGCAGCTGCGAAAGATATGATCGGGCTCAAGGGTTACAGAACAGTCGGCGGCATCAGGGCGTCAGTATACAATGCACATCCTCTTGAAGGAGCGGAAAAGCTGGCGCAGCTGATGGACGAATTCTGCAAGTCGCATTGAACGGAACGAAAGGCTTGAAAAGGGCGGCTCTGCTGCCCTTTTTTTACACTGTGGATTGATTTTGTTATCATTGAGCGCGGAGGCCCGGATTGTTAAAAGTGTTCATTCTGCTTCTCCTTCTAATGCTGATAGGGGTATTTTATACAACAGTGACCCTGAGGGCACCGAATTATACCCCTGAACAGGCTCGTGAAAAGCTGAAAGAACTTGCGATTATGCTCAGCATGGACAATTTGATCGAAAAGACGATCAAGAACGACATCAGCGCTGTGCGTTTGCTTCTTCAGGCAGGTCTTACTTCTGACATCAGCTATCAGGACAGACCGCTGGTTTCCATTGCCCTTGATGACTTGAACACCGATCTGGCCGAGCTTTTGCTTCAGCACTTAGAAAAAAAGGACCAGTTGCTTGTTCACGCCATTCGGAAAAATGATTTCAAGCTGGTGAAGTTTCTGATTGAGCGCAAGGTTTCTGTTGAGTCTGAAGATGAAAAGGGCAGGGGTGTACTGGAACTGGCGTTGATGCACGCAAGCGAGGAAGTGGCTGTCTACCTGATCCAGAACAAGGCAGGGGTAGCTGATGTGATCGGCATGCTGAACCGTACTGCCGAAAAAGGCTGGGTTGATTTCATGAGGCAGGTGGTTGGCGATAAGGTGGATGTCAATATTGGAGACAGCAACGACCGAACCCCGATCATTTACGCGGCACTCGGCGGGAGTGTGCCGATGGCCGAATTTCTGGTTTCCAAGGGAGCGAATGTCAATGTACAGGACCGCTACGGGCTGTCCCCAATGATGGTGGCGTCAGGCAAAAACAGCAAGGATGTGCTGAGATACCTTTTGAAAATCGGGGCTGATCCCAAGATCAAAGACAAGAAGGGCCGAACAGCATACGACATGGCATGCAGCGATTTTATCCGCGATATTTTCAAGGAATACGATGCAGCCAAATAGCAGGAGAATCTGATGCAGGATATGGTTTACATCGGTTTGCTTGCTGTAATTCAGGGATTGACCGAATTTCTGCCGGTATCTTCGTCAGGTCATCTTTCTCTGACCCAGTATTTTCTGGCCTGGCCCCCGACAGGAGCCCTGTTCCTGGATGTCTGCCTGCACGCAGGCACCCTGGGGTCGACAGTTGTCTATTTCAGGCGGGATCTTTTCGCGCTCTGCCGGAAGTGCCTGGAATTCATGCACTGGCGGAAGTTTCTGCAGACAAGCGAGGGTATGCTGCTGGCCGGGATCGCAATAGCCAGTGTCCCGACAGGATTGATCGGGCTCGGACTGCGCGATTCCTTTGAAACATTAGCCAAAAACCCGCTGTTTCTTTCTGGAGCCTTTGGTATTACCGGGATCTTTCTTTTTTTCAGCGAAAGAACGGTTAGCAAAGAGAAAAGCGGCGCTATCGGGCTGATGGATGCGCTTCTCTGTGGTGTGGTGCAGGGGATCAGCGTTATACCCGGAATTTCCAGGTCAGGATCCACAATCGGCTTTCTTCTGATGAGAGGTTATCAACCGGCGCAGGCTTTGCGCTTCTCTTTTCTGGCGTCTTTGCCTGCCATTTTCGGTGCCGGCCTGCTGGAAGGGGTCAAGGCTTTCAAGAATGACAGCGTAAAAACCGGGTATTTCGCAGGTACTGTAATAGCTTTTCTGACCGGGCTCCTGGCCCTGAAACTTTTAGACAGGGTGGTGGCTAAAAAAAAGTTTTCACTGTTTGGGGTGTACCTGATGATACTGGGAGCGGCTTTAGCCTTCTTCTGTGGTATCAGGGTATGGAAAAGCTGAACCGCCTCCAGAAGTTAAAAAATAATCGCAGCTCAGTCGATAGGGATTTGAAATACAGTTTTTTACATGGAGGTGTTATGAAGAGGATTGCTTTACTTCTGGTCTTATGCTGTACCCTGGCTCTGGTGTCGCAGGAAAAGCCTTACACTTCACTGGTTGTTGACGCATCGCATCTGGAGCTTGAACGGAGTGAAAGCCCGAAAATCCTCAGTGAAAGAGGATATGAAGTATATGGAACGATCTTTGACAATCTGGACAAAGCTCTGGACATGGGCCTTTTCTTCTATGTCACCTCATTAGATCAGGCCAAAAAATGGGATAAAGCCAGGGTAGGGGATAACCCTCTGGTCGTCAAAGCCAAGAAGGTTACGGGTGTTGCTGGAACTGATCTGGTGCTTGCCGATCTGGATGCCCTGAAGATTCTGAAGGAAAACAAAACCGCCAGATTTCTTGAAAATTTCAAGGTGATCGTGATTCTTGCGCCGTCTGTTGACGAGTGACAAGGCATTTTTTATCAAATCGCAAAATGTAGGGGCATGTTGCAACATGCCCTTACATATTTAGATCTTTATCTGATTTATCATCTCCAAGGCCATGTGTGCCACATCACTGCCCTTTTCCGACAGGCGCAGGGCTTCTTCGAACTCCTGCAGGGCCTCGTTGAGCATGTGCTTTTTGCCGAGGGCTATGCCCAGGATATAGTGGGCTTTAGCGTTTTCCGGGTCAATGGTCACGACCTTGCGGCATTCGGAGATGGCTGCATCGAACATGTTCTTGCGGATGAGTTCCTGAGCGGATTTGAGGTAGGTCCCTAAGGCCTCGACACTCTCGGAATCAGGATGCACCAGTACCATTTCACGGCGGTTGATGGCAATGAATGGCTGCTTGCTGAGCAGCTTGTCGTCTGAGATGGAATGGATTTTGACATCAGTAATGGCAATGAACTCGCGGTTGGCGTCGGCATTTAGAATATCCGAAAGTCGTGAATTCTCGTAAAGATACATCTCGCCATGCAGTTTGTAATCCCTTGTGTAAACCGCTACCCGGATTTTGTCTTTCTTGGTTTTCAACATAGGCTCTCCTTATAACAGATGTATTCTTTTGTCAGAATGTCGCGCTGAGGCCGACGATATAGCGATGCTGGTCATAATTCGGGTTCTTGACCTGGCGGAAGTAATCGACATAGTCGCTTTCCGAGGTCCACCCGACATCAACGGTCATCTGTTCGGATTCCAGAGGCGCGCGTATACCCATGGAAACATAATCGCCGTTGTAACCAATGGTAAAGGCAGCCTGGTTGACCTTGAATTCCGCACCAGCCAGGAAAAAGGCCTGGTCAGGCTGGCCGTCCTCAAAGTCGTATCCTCCGAACTGCGCGTGATTGAAAGTGTTCTGGTGGCCGCCGAAATTGAAACCGAACCCGAAGAAAGCCACCGGTGCTCCGAAGACGAAGTAGGCGCTGGAATAATCATTGGTGTCGCTGTCCAGAAGCACGCCGGCTGCGAAAGAGAGGTTTTCGCCGAGTGTATAGGCGATTTTCCCGTTGACTGTGATGCCTGGGTCCTCAAGATATGATCCGGTGTCCAGGGTTTTTTCGAATCCGGCTTCGCAGTTTTGGGCGACTCCGAAATTGGCTTTGAATGAATACTGTGAGCCGCTGCCGTTGAATGAACCGAAGGTGTAGCGCCTGAAATGCAGGCCTGATTCCAGGAAGCCTTTTTCCAGTGTCTCAGGCGATGGTGAATTGATGACCCCTGTGGGGCCCATGATCGAGGTGGCTGAGTGCACAGGCAGAGCTGCAGAGAAGGCTAAGAGCAGGAACAAGGCTGACAACAGGGGATATTTCATCATTCCTCCGGAATCATAGGCGTTCTTTTAATTGAATCGGCGCGTGATGTAAAAAGATTAGACCAGCTGACCGGGAATCAGAAATCAAAAACCAGGCAGCCGCACATTGAATCGCGATTACGATTCAGTTACCATGTTGAAGCGGATTCAGGTGAAAGGTGATTGGTGATCAGTGAGCAGTCAGGCGATCAAGGCTGTTGACTGCAGACGAGAAACACAACAGAGGAAGGGCAGATGGAAAAACCGGTTTTATCAGTCATAATCCCGGCTTTTAACGAGGAACACAGCATCGAAAAAACCGTATCCGAGGTTCACGCGGCTCTGTCAGCTCACCCCCACGAGATCCTGGTTGTTGACGACGGGTCTACCGACAATACCGCATCCATTGCTGAAACACTTAACTGCCGCATAGTCAGGCATGAACGGAACCGGGGCTATGGAGCTTCGCTGAAATCCGGGATCAGGCACGCGAATGCACAGATTATAGCCATCACAGATGCAGACCAGACCTATCCCAATGACCGGCTGCCTGAACTGCTGGAATATATGCGGGATTTCGACATGGTTGTCGGAGCCCGCACAGGAAAAAAGGTCTATGTTTCTCTTTTGCGCCGCCCGGCCAAGTGGTTTCTGAAACTACTGGCCGATTACCTGACAGGAGTCAGTATTCCTGATCTCAATTCAGGCCTGCGCCTGTTCAAAAAGGAACTGGCCGAACGCTTCTGGGGTATACTGCCGTCAGGCTTTTCCTTTACCACCACTATTACGCTGGCTGCGCTTTCCAGCGATTTTCCCGTCAAATTCGTGCCAGTGGACTATTTCAAGCGCGAGGGCCATTCCAAGATCAGGCCCATCGGCGATACCCTTAATTTCATCAGCCTGATTGTGCGCACCATTCTGTACTTCAATCCTTTGAAAGTGTTTTTTCCTTTGTTCCTGCTCGTCACCCTGATCGGGATGGGTGTTTTCGGTTACACCACCTTTGTCATGGACCGGGTGATGGACATTTCAGTGACAGTCATTCTGTTTGCTGCCATCCAGCTGCTGGCCATCGGCCTGATCGCTGATGTGGTGGTCAAGCGGGGCGGCCTCAAGTGAAAGTCCTGCTGATCAACCCGCCCTCATTTTGTAGGGAAGATCAATCAGTTCGACAGTTTCCTGATTTTTGCCACGCTCAGGCCGCTGGCCTTGGCGATGATTTCCGGATCAACGCCTGAGGCAAGAAGCTTTTTTGCGAGTTCCAGTTTGGCTTTCCGCTCGCCTTCCAGTTTGCCTTCCAGCTTGCCTTCAAGGCGGCCTTTTTTGATGCACTCCTGCTCAAACTTTTCCATCGTTTTTTCCAGCATCGGTTTGACCTCCAGTTTATTCAATTCAGTGATTTCCAGGTCTCGGTCTTTTGTCCGCAGCTTGGCGCGCAGCCACAGACCGAAATCACGCTGTAGTTCCTTGGGAATGTTTTTCTTCAGCACATCGATGATCCGACCGATAGCCCGGTCCAGTTCGCTCAGGTCGCTCATTTCAATATGGAAAAGCTGAGCAGCCAGATTGTTGAGCTTTCTCAATTCAATTTTAGGAAACTCGTTTTCAGCGATCTTGTAATACTTGAATCTGGGAAGGTACGGAACTAAAGCCTTGTGCGGCGAATCAATCAAAGCCGTGATTTCCTGAGGAGCCTGCCAGCGTTCTTCTCCGTTGTACAGCATCAGAGGAAACACAGCCGGCAGCTTTTCAAATTTCTTCTTCTTGATCAGATCCAGATACAGCAGAGTGATATACGACAGCATGCGCACGGCCATGAAGCGGTCGCCTGTGGACTGGAACTCAATCAAAAGATAGATGTATGCAGGTTTCCCTTTGAAATCCACATGCCAGATGATGTCTGATTCTCGTTTGCGGAATTCTTCTGTGACAAAACTTGTGGGCAGTTTTTTCAATGTGCTGAAGTCCAGTTCAGCAACGAACGGTTCCTTGACGAAGGCCCGGAACAGGTCTTCCACCATGCGCGGGTGGGAAAACAGGGTTTTGTAGCCACGATCATGAAACTGCTTTTTCACTGCTGCCATGAGTTAATTATGAAGAAAAAAAGGGGGGAATGCAACTGATCTTGCCCGCGACATGACTCTGCTTGGCCGGTGATGTTGACTGGAAAGCCCCCGGCACTTCCATTCGTCTGCAGCAGGGCAGCGAATACCGGATCGCGTTCAACGATGTCCCATACAACGGCTATATCCCTCCCATAACCCACGGCGTCATGCCTGATCACAGCATCACTGTTGAAGTTGACTACAACTCCCTGCATCAATTGACTGTCAACATTGAACCCGAGAAGGCTGCCACTGGCGAAGTCTGCGGCATGTGGAAGCTGGAGGTTGAAGACTCATCAGCCTGGAAGCAGAGCGGCACAGCCGTGACTCTGCATACAGGCTATCCATACACAGTGCAGTTCAAAGACGCTCCGGGCTGGATCACGCCTGAGGATGCAACAGGAGAAATCAGCACAGCTGATGCCAGTGAAACCGGCACATACATCGGCGTGTATCAGCAATTGAAAGTGTCCATGATCGGCGCATCTGCCACCAATCCCAAGGCCTATCACGCTTCAGTGGAAGCCGAGGCCCTGTGGACCACGAATGACATTGACATCGGCCTGGACTGGTACAACTCCGGCCATACATGCGAAGTGCAGTATCAAAAGGACTTCACAGTCAGTTTCAGCGCACTGGAAGACTGGCAAACACCGAAAACCCAGGAAATCACCATGCCTGCATCAGCCTGGAACCAGGAAGGCCGCTATGAAATGGTCTTCAACTGGACGGCTGTGAACATGAACGCGCCTGTATCGGGCGGAGTGCTCCATGAATTCAAGGGCGAGCTGTGGCTGTTGTTGTTTCCAACATTGCCTTCTCCCGAAAACCACGAAATTCTCACATTGAACTGACCTGATTCCTGAATTCCAAGTTTAATTTGACCGAAAAGAAAATAGGGGCCAACTTTGGCGGAAGTCCCCTATTTTACGATGAAAAGATACTATTGATACTTTATTTTTCGGTCATTTTGTCGGAAATCTTTGCCCTCGGGAAGATGTGCCCCTGGCCGGAACCCGGGAAGTGCTCTGTTTGCGGGGATAGCAGGCTTTGGGGACATGGTTTCGTCTCACGCTGTTTTGATGGATTTCCAACAATCATCTGGATGAAAAGATACCGGTGCGCGGGGTGCGGCTCCGTGCACACAACCAGGCCTGATTCGCACTATCGCCGCATTCAGGCAGACCGTGAAACGGTCAATGGAAGCCTGTTTCGGAAGATACTGCATGGTAACTGGCTCTCCACTCTCGGCAGGCAAAGGCAAAAGTACTGGTTTAAAGGTTTTATACGGCAGGCATCAAGATTTGCGAATGTCACAGACAATTTGCCGGCTCTGGAAAAATTGATTGCAGACCGGATCATTCCTGCCACACATTCATTGAAATATTTCGCGATGAACAGCGGATTCGGCTGACCCCACCTTTATTTCACGGTGACTGTGGGCCGGCATTCCCATAGTCTTGAGTAAATGAAAGGAGGGCTTACCAATGGACGAAGACCAAAAGAAAAAGATCGCTCTGTTCAGGTTCGGTGTGATCACGCCGCTTCTGGGTGTGAAAAAAAAGGAGTGGGGTCAGAAGGAGGAAATGATCAAGGAAATCACTTCCAAAGCTTGGGAAATCCCGCATTCCAAGCGCAGCCGTATCACACGGGCCACGCTGCTTTATTGGCTGAAGAAATATGAGCGGGGAGGCCGGAACATAGAGTCGCTCATGCCCAGGCAGCGCTGCGACAAGGGCAGAACCCGCAAAATGGACAGGGAAACTGAACTGGCCTTGGTCAATCTCAAGAAAGAGCGACGCAGCGCTTCCGTGCCTGCGCTGCTTCAGCTTGCCAAGGAGAAATTGATCCTGCCGCCGGATTTCAAGATGTGTACTGCCTCGGTGTACAGAATCTTGAAGAAACACCTGGAGAGTGAAGAAAGTCTGTCGGCAGACAGACGCAGATTCGAGGCTGAGCAGCCCAATGATCTATGGCAGACGGATTGCATGCACGGTTCGTTCGTCACCTTTGAAAACAAAATCCGCAAATCATTTCTGTTCGCCATTATCGATGACCATTCAAGACTGATTCCTCACGCTGAGTTCTTTGTGAACGAAAATCTGAAATCGTTCCTGGACTGCCTGAAAAAAGCCCTGTCCAAAAGAGGCCTGCCGAGGAAGCTCTATACGGACAATGGCCCGTGTTTCAAATCAGGAAGACTGGAATACACCATGGCATCTCTCGGTACTGCACTTCTCCATGCCAGGCCATACACTCCTGAAGGCAAGGGCAAGATCGAACGGTGGTTCAGAACCGTTCGATCCTGCTTCCTGCCGATGATTCCGGAAAATATCGAACTGGCCGATCTGAACGCCAGACTCTGGAACTGGATCGACAACGAGTATCACCTGCACAAGCACGCAGTCACAAAAGAAAAACCTTTTGAGCGATACTCCCGTGAAATGCTTCTGATCCGCCAGGCTCCAAAAGACCTGGACTCGTATTTCAGGATCAAGGTTGAGCGCCGGGTGTGGAAAGACAGGACCGTATCTCTCAACGGCAGGATTTTTGAAGCACCTGTATCGCTGATCGGGAAAAAGGTTGAACTGTATTACGGGGAAGACGAGCCGGAAAAAGTTGAAGTCTTTTTCAACGGTGATTCCTATGGTTTCATCGTACTGCTGGATCGTCATTCGAACTGCCTGATCTACCGGAAAAACCATACTGTGGAAATCAAGGAAGCCGGCAGCCCGCCGGAGCCGAACGCCGAATCCCACCAAGGAGGAAAGCTGTTCGGAAACGGAGGTGATGATGAGCGGATTCATTAATTTCTTCGGATTTCAGAGGGAGCCGTTCCCTCACAACATGGATATCGGGAAGCTCTATCACTTCCCAGGACTTTCCGAAATGACCGAGAGATTCAAATATACCGTGAGCGTCTGCATGGTGCATGTGATCACCGGTGCAGTCGGTTCCGGGAAGTCGACCTCTCTGCGCTATGCCTGCTCGCTTTTCCATCCGGCCAGGCACAAGATCATCCCGGTGATCGCCAACACAGGCAGCATGATTGAACTGCTCAAGCAGATTTCATTTTCCCTGGATCTGGATATGAAGACGAATTCGATTACCAACCTTTTACGGGGCGTCAAACAGGTATTCAAGGAGATTTTCGGCAAAAAGTTGCTCCCGATCCTGGTCATAGATGAAGCCCATCTGATGAGAGAACGGATATTTTTCCAGATGCATACCCTGCTCCAGTGCGAGGAATTCCCGGACAGATCTGTTCCGCTGATACTCTGCGGACAGAACAGCCTGATCGACAAACTCGTGTATCACACAGCCGGAGCTCTGGCTTCAAGAGTGATTGGAAAAACGAAGTTCGAAGGCCTGGATCTGGCGCACATGACTGAATACATCAATCATCATCTTGCGATTGCCGGAATCAAGGACAACCTCTTTGCGGAAGCTGCAATCACGGCCATACATCAAGGATCGGGAGGTGTGCTGCGAAAAGCCAACAATCTCGCACGCGGCGCGTTAGTTGCTGCTGCCGGAAGAAATTCCAAGCTCGTATCTGCTGATCATGTCAGAATTGCTGCAACGGAAATTCTCTGAAATGGAAACAGGAGCGGATCAACAAAAATCCGCTCCTGTTTTTGGTCAATTTAATTTGTCGGTTCAGATTAATTCGCAAAATCGGGATATTTTAAAGCGCTAAACAACAATTAATTGGCTCTTCTCCAAAGTGAGTG
>JAQTRI010000499.1 GCA_028711905.1 Candidatus Wallbacteria bacterium
CCTCATGTCCGGTGTACTTTTCAAAGCTCTTGTCTTCGGAATCCAGGGTGTACTTCGGAGAAGGCAGATACCCGTCCTTCTCAATTTCTTCACGCCATTCATAATCGATCTTGGCGGTCTCAGTGACATTCTTGAATTTTTCTTCCAGTTCTTCTTCGTTTACATGATCGCTGGGGGGGGATTCGTCTCTCTCCAGCACAGGATTGGCTTCCAGTTCGTGCTCCACCAGCTGCTCAAGTTCAGCTTTCTGCAGCTGCAGAATGTTCAGGGACTGAATCTGCTTCTGAGTAAGACGCAGTTCCTGAGTCTGTTTGATCTGCAACTGGTGGGTCAGTTCGGGCATGCTTTCTCCTCGCCTTTATTCTACTGTTACACTCTTGGCAAGATTTCTCGGCTTATCAATATCGCATCCTCGATCGCGGGCAATGTAATACGCAAGCAGCTGCATCGGTATGATATTCAAAAGCGGCATAAGATACTCCTGCGTTTCCGGAACCTCCAGGCAGAAGTCCATGATCTCCCTTGCCTTACTGTCACCTGTGTTGATTATGCCTGCCACCAGGCCGCGCCTGGCTTTAATCTCCTGAATGTTGGAAAACATCTTTTCCTGCACATGGCTTCCCGTTGCAACGGCAATGGTCGGCATGCGCTCATCAATCAGCGCAATCGGACCATGCTTCATTTCACCTGCAGGATAAGCCTCGGCATGCAGGTAAGATATTTCCTTGAGTTTAAGCGCTCCTTCCAGAGCGATAGGGAAATTCATGTTTCGTCCCAAAAAAAGGAAATCTGAATACCCGGCCAGACTCTTCGCGGTTTCCTCAATGCGCTCCTGCATACTGAGTGCGGTTTCCAGCAACTGAGGAAGGTCGGAAAGCTGTTTCTGGTGCAACGTCAATTCGTGCCTCCCGATTGATCCACGCAATTTCCCCAGGTGCAGGCTCAGGATCAGAAGCGCAGCCAGTTGCGTGGTAAAAGCCTTGGTGGAAGCCACTCCGATCTCAGGACCGGCGTGAGTGTAGATGGTGTGCCGCGCCTCCCTGGTAATCGTGCTGCCTAAGACATTGACTATTCCCAGGGTGTGCTTTGTGCGTTCTGCGGACAGCCTCAAAGCCGCAAGCGTGTCTGCCGTCTCCCCGGACTGGGAAATGACGACTGCCAGGTCTCGTTCACTGATCAGAGGGGAGCGGTAACGAAACTCAGACGCGTAATCCACCTCAACAGGAATGCCGCAGAACTGCTCGATCCAGTACTTACCGACCATACCCGCGTGAAGCGATGTGCCACAGGCAATGATAAACACCCGGTTCAATTCTCTAGCCGTATCTTCGCCTAAGTCCATGTGCTCAAAGGAAAACTTTCCATCAGGACAAACATACTGGCTGATAGTCTGCTGCAAGGCCCGGGGTTGCTCCAGGATCTCCTTGAGCATGAAATGCTCATACCCGTCCTTGGCTGCCATGGTCTCATCCCATGTAATTGTGACAGGCTCGCGTTCGACCCTGGTATTGCGAAAAGTGCTGATATGTACCTCGTCCTTGGTGATTACCGCCACTTCCCGCTCATCGAGAAAAATAATGCGCCTGGTATATTTCAATACTGCCGGGATATCAGATGCCAGGAAATTTTCCCCTTCCCCAAGGCCAATAATCAGGGGGCTGCCCATTCTGGCAGCTATGATGCGGTCTCTTTCCCTGAGGCTTAAAGCCGCTATCGCATATGCTCCCTTGACCTCGTTGAGCGCGGCCTTGACTGCGAATTCAATGTCTTCTTCGTAGTATTCCTCGATCAGATGGGCAATGACCTCTGTGTCGGTCTCTGAAGTGAAAACATGCCCCCCGGCCAGCAGCTTTTCTTTCAATTCGCGATAGTTTTCGATAATTCCATTGTGCACGAGCACGATTTCATGGGTGCAGTCAAAGTGAGGGTGTGCGTTGACAAAGGAGGGGACTCCATGAGTAGCCCAGCGGGTGTGCCCGATACCCAAGCGCGCGCTCGTACCTTCAGGAATAGCCGATTCCAGCACTGAAAGGCGCCCTTCGCGCTTGATGACTTTCAGCTGACCGGATCCAGTGCTTTCGTCCAGGAATGAGATCCCGGCTGAGTCATAGCCACGGTATTCCAGCTTTGACAGCCCCTCTAACAGAATCGGGACAGCGTTTTTTTCTCCAATGTAACCGACAATTCCACACATCAGGTTCTCCTGGTTAAAATCTGTAAATAATAATATCGCATATTCATCTCACGAGGTTTTTCATGTCTGAGACCGCAGCCGGCAACCCTACCATCACTGCCATGGCAATGATGGCGAATCCAATGTTCACTTCCGAAATCTCAGGAATTTCCTTGATCCTTCCGACATTCAGGTAATCCAGGCCATGTCCGGCGAACACAAGAAGTCCGCCTTTAGCTGCTTCAAAGGCCGCACGGCGCAGACGGGTCCATTCTTGGTCGCAACCCGCGGTTTTGTATGCATTAGCATAACAGCCGGTGTGGAGTTCCACAGCATCGGCGCCGGTCGAGATCGAAGCCTCCACCTGTGCCGGGTCAGGATCAATAAACAGGCTGACGAAAATACCGCGCTTTTTCAGAACAGTGACAGCAGTGCTGATATCCTTCAGCTGGCCTGAAACATCGAGCCCGCCTTCAGTGGTTATTTCC
>JAQTRI010000096.1 GCA_028711905.1 Candidatus Wallbacteria bacterium
CCACCTATCCCTCAGACAAAACGGTATGTCAGGAAGGTGATGAATTATTACAGCGAAATTCCGAAGAACAGGGTTATCCGCCAGTGATCAGGGTTAAAGAGCTTTCCAGCACAGTCTGCAGGCGTTCGATGAAATAGGTGAAAGTATCGCCTGACGAAGTCATAGCAACCACAACGGCAAGAGATATCAGTCCTAAGATAAGACAGTATTCAAGAAGACCCTGCCCTCTGCGAACTGAATGCATTTGTCCCTCCCGCATCTTACATTTTAATTATAACAGTTATCTTTGCAAATTTCATGCCAATTCTGAATGGCACAACAAAGGCCTTGTTGACACTGAGTGGTCTTTGCAAGTCCATGTTCTGAAAGTAATATGTGTTACCCGAAGGTAACAGAGACCGGTAAAGCATTGTCAAGCAAGCGACACGGTGTTTCATGAAGTATACAAGCAGATACAGGCAGGTACCGGATGACGCGTGTTGCATCCTGAAACACGCACCTGTTGAACTATTGCCTTGACAATGATACATTGAGTTATGCCTGTACAGTCCAGAATTCTTACATTGCGAGGAATTGAGCGCCGGTTGAAGCGGCACTTTTCAGGCAGCAGGGAATGTTTTTTCGCTACATGCTGTCCTGGATTTGAACAATTTCTGGATCAGGAACTTGACCAAATCGGTGCTGCGGACCGCCTGACTTATCCTGGTGGAGTGGAATTCTCCGGTCCGCTCGAGATGATGTATCTGTCCAATCTCCGTCTGCGCACGGCCAACCGGGTTCTGCTGAGAATAAAGGCTTTTCGATGCAAGTCATACCCGGAACTTTTCGATCGCTGCCGGAGAATACCCTGGGAATTTTATCTCGGCATGGAGGGCATGGCGCAGTTGAGTGCTCATTCCGTTGCTTCAAGACTGCATCACTCTGACCACATTTCTTCCTCTGTATCTGCTGCAATCGCGAGGCATTACAATGATTTCGGCCTTAGCGTAACCCCAGGGCAGCAAGGACCGACAATCCATATTCGTTTCTTCCAGGATTTGTGTACGGTCAGTATTGACACTTCAGGGGAGATACTCCATAAGAGAGGATACAAGGAATACTCAGTCTCAGCCCCCATTCGCGAAACTATTGCTGCATCGATCCTGATGTGGCATGGTCGTACTGCTTACCCGGCTGTTGTCGATCCCTGTTGCGGGTCAGGTACTCTGGTCCTGGAAGCTGCTTCCATGGCTTGTTCGGCCCTTCCCGGCGCAGGACGGGATTTCGCTTTTGAAAAGTTCCCCTTTTTCAAACCGGCGCGCTTTGAAAAACTCAAAACTGGTATTGACCCAAAAGCGATTTCTGAGCGCTTCGCTGGCTTTGACAGAGATTCCCGGGCTATCGATGCCTCGATGAAAAACCGCGCCAATCTGGCATTGCCCTGCACTATCGATCTCCATGTCGTGGATGCGCTTAAACTGCAGAATGGCTGGGGCGAAAAAGGATTGATTGTTTCCAATCTGCCTTATGGGGTCAGGACAGCAGACACGCTCGATTCAGGAGCAAAGGACTTCCATGTCCGATTCGGCAGGAAAATGGCCTCTGAATTCCAGGGCTGGGATTTTCTGCTGGTAACGGGAAGCGAAGAACTTCTGCGCCTTTTGAACCTGAAAATCAAGCGCAGCGTTGTCTTTTATAACGGTGGCATCAGCGCAGTCTGCGCTTCAGGCCGCATCGGTTTCAACCGGTAGATTCCAGACTGCCGGCATGATAAAATAGCTGTCAGGATGAAGCACATCCTGATTAGTTTTTTGACACTCTTTTTTTTCTGCTCGGCCAGGTCGTCTGATCCTGTCTGTTCGATTTGCGGAGCAAGAATCACTTCTGACTATTTCAAGTACACGCTCTCTGGTTCAGGAGAAGAAATCATTGTTTGCGCTGATTGTCAGACTAAAGCCATTAAGTGCTCTATCTGCGGGATACCCCTTGGGAAACAGGTTTTTAATCTTGATGACCGGCAGTATTGCAGTCAATGTTTTTACAAAGTGCTGTCCCGCCCAGTCTGCGGGTTGTGCAATAAGCGCATTCCCGGTAATTACACGACTTATACTGCTGCGGGGAGGGACATTCTTCATGTCTGTGAAAGCTGTGAATCGCTTTACGCCAAATGTGACTGCTGCGGGCGCCCCGCTCTTTATACCGAAATCATTGACAGTAAAACCCTCTGCCGAAATTGCGCTTCTACAGTTATTCGCTGCAAGGCTTGCGGCGCTGTTCTTCTGGATAAAATTTATCGCTATAACATTTACAATTACACCTATTGCTCGGACTGCGAAAAAAATCTGCCGCGCTGCGCTGTATGCAATCTTCCGGCTGGTAAGGGATCCAGAACATTATCTGACGGCAGGATCGCCTGTACTGACTGCGGCGCCACTGCGGTAGGCAGCATAGATGCAGTTATAAAAATCTACCAGTTGATCAAGGGTTTTCTTTATGCCGGTTACGGCATGAAAATCCGGGAAGTGGCAGGAATTGAATTCTGCTCTCTGGAAAAGATGAGATTGCTGGCCTCTGATGTTTCAACATACGACAATCGCAGCGTGCCTCAGGGTCTTTTCAGGAAAGATAATGATTCTGTAAAAATCCTGGTTCAGCCTGAGCTGCCACGCAATCTACTGGTGGGTGTCATTGCTCACGAATATGCTAATCAGTAAGTTCATGAACAGGCCCCGGATTTCAGCGACATTGAAACTGAGGAAGGATTCTGCGAATGGATCAGATACAAGGTGCTGGAAAAAATCGGCGATGAAAAGGGATGCAAGTTAGTCGCCGAGCAGGAAGGTCTATATGGCAGAGGGTTCCGTATGATCAGGGCACTGGAAGAGCACAAGGGTCCTGAAGCTGTTTTACAGATTTTTGAAAGCGGCGGAAGAAAGTCCGCAGGCGGGGGATAATGTCTGATTTTCATCGCAAAAAAACCTTGATAGACAGACTTGTGCGCGATCACGCCAACAGGGATTCCACGCGCACTGATCTTCATAGTGCAATCACCAGGCACAAGGTCGGGAGCGGTGGCTGTGTTGAAATAAGCGAAGAAACGGACTGGGAAGTCGGTAATCTGATCGACGGCAAGTACGAAATTCTGGAAATCCTCGGCACAGGCGGCATGAGTGTGGTTTATCGCATTCTCCATCGGGAATGGGACATAGAATTGGCTGTCAAGACCCCATTTATCCAGGCTGCCGGCGACCCCTTGATCAAAGAGCGCTTTATGCGCGAAGCTCAGACATGGGTGGATCTTGGGCAGCACCTCAATATTGTTCAGTGCTGGTACGCGAGAGAACTCGGTGGGATTCCACGGCTGTTCATGGATTTCATGGGAGGAGGCAGCCTCAAGGACTGGATACGCCAGGGGCGGATCGGAAAATGTGACTGGCCTGAGATCATTGATGTCGCGCTCCAGGCCGCTGCAGGACTTGAATACGCGCATCAGCACGGCATTGTGCATCGAGATATCAAGCCCGGTAATCTGCTTATGACGCAAGACGGTATTGTTAGTGTGACTGATTTTGGAATTGTCAAGATCGCGGGATTGGAAGACATTGGATGTGCTGCATCTGCAAAAAACTCACTTAGGCGCAAAAGCGGACTGACCAGAACCGGAGAATTCATGGGAACACCGGAGTATGGCTCGCCGGAACAATGGGGTGATGCATCCAGAGCTTGTCCGAGAACAGATATTTATGCGCTGGGTATTGTGCTCTATGAACTGTGTTGTGGACGCAGGCCATTTGATGAAGGAAAAGAAGACGATAAAGAATATGACATTATTTTGCGCCACATCAATACTCCTCCTCCTCATCCCTGGGAGTTCAACAGGGAAATCCCTGAATGCTTAGCCAAGCTGATTCTCAAGTGCTTATCAAAAAAGCCGGAAAAAAGACCCTCTGACATGACGGAATTTCGAAGCGAACTGAAGAAAATCCATCAAAATTGCACTGAAAAGCCTTACCAGAGGTCAGACCCGCATGTCACCAGTCCCCGGGCCGACAATCTCAACAACAAAGCTGTTTCTTTCTATGACATGGGTCGAAAAAAAGATGCTATTTCCACGCTGCAGGAAGCTCTCAGGCTTGACCCTCTTCACCCGGATGCCCTGTTCAACAAGACCCTGCTGGAATGGCGCGAGGGATTGATTGATGATCTGAAGGCGTGCCAGTCTTTCACAGCTGTTTCTCACGACACCAAAACTGCTTTATACTTAGCCTCCATGCATCTGGAAAGAACCGATGCAGACGAATCTCTTTCAGTACTCCGCACGGCCTTTTCACTCCCTGGAACAAAGGACAGCAGCAGGTACTGGCGTGCTCTCGGCGACACTCTGATGTGTCTTGGCCGGTATCAGGCGGCGGCCAAGGCATACGGGAAAACCCTGTCCCTCTCCCCGGGCGATAAATACTGTCAGACCAGCCTTGAAATGGCTGTAAACAATGTGAAAATCAATGATTCCGGGGAGTTGTTGTTTCCCTGGTCGCGACTGCTGGTGGAGTTTGGCAGCCACGATTCGGATATTACAGCGATTTCTCTTACTGCAGACAGCAGGACCATTATTACTGGTGATGACAAAGGTGCTATCTGCCTTTGGGATTTGCGAACAGGCAAATTAAAGCGAACCTGGGATCTGCAGGGAGGGTCTGTCAATTCCCTTTCCTGCAGCCAGAATGGCGTGCTTCTTTGCGTGTCACAGGACAGTGGTCCATTGTTGATGAGCCTGGATGACAAATCCTGCACGGTCAGGCTGATCAATCCGGAAATAAAGGCCAATTGCGCGATTTACCTGAAGGAGCGCCAATTTGTAATTTCGGGTGGAGCCGATGGCTTGATTCACCTGTATGACTGTAAAAAGAAAGCCACATCCGCTCTGCCTGCCATGCATTCTCATCCGGTCACAGCTCTGGCGGTTTCAAGCGATGAAAGATTCGTGCTGTCCGGGAGCAGTGACGGCATGCTTGATTACTGGGATATCTGGTCCGGGTTGTGCCTGGGAGCGGTCTTCGGACATGAAGGCGGTGTAAACAGGATTGTGTTGACTCCTGACGGTTGTTTCGCGCTGACCTGTGGAAATGACTGTAACCTGAAGCTCTGGGATCTTGCGGCAGAAGAATGCGTAACTGTCTTCAAAGGGCATACCGGTCAGGTTTTATCCCTCGGAATCACTCCGGACGGACAGTATGCTGTTTCATGCGGCACGGAAAACCAGTTGCGCATCTGGGAACTGGCCAGTGGTCGATGTCTTAGAACCATGTGGTCAGGCACTGCACTTGCAGGCATGGCGATCTCAGTCAATGGACTGTTTGCTGTCACCAGCGGCAACAGGCGAAACCTGTGCTTGTGGGTCATTCAGGCAGGGACCAGGTCAGGGCGCTGCACACTCCATGTCTGCCGCCCTCCGACGCGTGAAATCCTGGAACAAAACGGGCAGTCTTTTCATGCTCTTATGGCACAAGCTCTCGAAAGATGCGAAAGCGGGGAGTTGCATAAAGCTTACGGCATCTTAGCTTCAGCGCGCACAGTCGAGGGATACGGCCGTGATCCGGAAGCAATGGCCCTGAATACTACTATCGCCAATTGCTTAGGTCTTTCGGGACTGCGAAAGTTCTGGAGCGCGTTTACTCTGATTAATCAGGACTCCCCGATTCTGGCTGCCTGTATCAGTGATGACAACCGATTCGCCGTTACAATCGACAGCGCAGGACTGTTGTGTTTCTGGGATGTTTTATCCCAGACCATGATCAAGGTTTTGAGTCAGGACTGTTCCGAATCAGGTGGAGTCCTTCTGACTGCCGACACCAGGCTGGCCATTGCGGTTGACAGGAGCGGCGGTATTCAGGTCTGGGATCTTTTGTCGGAGAAAAGGCACAGCTCTTTATCTACGAAATCTTCAACTCTGCCTTTTATCGCCTTATCTTCCTGCGGGGAAATGCTCCTGTCAGCCAATCAGTCTGGCGGACTGATCCTTTGGAATCTTGAGGCCAAAACAGCGGTGAGAAACATACCGGGGAAGGGCAAACCCATCCGTTCCTTAGCCATTGACCGGCAAGAGGGATCAGCCTTTGGGGCAGAAGACAAATTCATACTGGCCTGGAAAATGCCGTCATTGCAACAGTTTCTTATTATCGGACCATTTTCAGGATCTATCGAGCATATCTTTGCTGTGCGGGAGAAAATTCTGGCATCAACCGATAATGCGCGGCTCTATGCGATTGACACCGCGGTAAAACCTCCGGCAGTGAATGAAACAATTCACTCCACCCGGATAACGGCTTCCCGGCTGACATCTGACGGAAGGTTCGCCTTTTTCGGCGATGCCGAAGGCTGTGTTTTAAGGTGGGATACCAGGGGGACAGGCGGAACTGTACTGATGGAAAAATGTCAGCCTCCAGTGCACTGCCTCGGTCTCAGCGCAGACAATCGTTATCTCTTTGCCTCGGGTGGAGATATGGTGCTGAGATTCTGGGAATTGGACTGGGATATTGTCGAAAAAACGATTGTCTGAAGAAAGGCTTTAATCTGATGAAAAATCACGACCGCATCCGCAGAATTATCGAGACGAATATGCGAAGAGCGAAGACCACTCTCGCCGGAATGGATTTTCCCGGTATTGATTCACCTGACGCGGTCAGGATGGTTATAGAACTGGAAGGTTCCGACACATCGGCGGCTTTTGAGCTCGACCCATACTGGCCTAAGTGGACCGCTCCCTGGTGGAAGGTGGTGATTCTCGATGAAATGGGGCTTGGCGAGTGTTTGAATGATGCGGTGCTTTCAAAGCTGGAAGAATCTCTCAACAACCATTACATCAATTTCTTCCCTCTCCAGGCTTCAGAAATTCCCACTGGGTGCGATCCCTACCGGCATATCTTATGTCATTGCGCTCTGGGTACGGCTTTCCGGATCCTGGCCAAGCGCAACCGCAGTCCGTGGAAAAAAGCCCTCTGGACCAGGGAATGGCTGACGCGTTACCGTTTGCCTGATGGGGGTTACAACTGCGATGAACAGGCCTATTCCAGGGAAAGTCCACACAGTTCTTTCCTGTCGACCCTGCCTCCTCTGGAAGCTATGCTTGAGATCCACGGCGGCCTGACAGGGGATGAAGTCGCTGCTCTGGCAGGTGGTGCGGATTATCTGATCAGCAGAAAGCTGTGCCGCTCGATCTCAAAGGGCGGAAAAATCATTGACAGCAACTGGCTGGAACCGGTTTTCCCGAGGTATTACGATTATGACATCCTGCGCGGGCTGTCGTTTCTTTCGCGTTGGGCCTTGAAAACATGCAGCAGGTTGCCTCTGGATGCGATAGAAGAGAGCGTTACAGTGCTTGCGGGACGGCTTGACGCTTTGGGGCGCATGCCGGTGCGCAAAAATGCCTGGGCCGGGACAGGAACGCTTTATTACCAAGATGATTTATGGCGCAACGGGGGAGAGGCTGAGATGTTTTCTCTGATGCAGAAATGCCTGATGACTTCTCCCTCGCCATGGCTGACATCCGAGTGGTATGAGACAGTAGCCATGCTTGATCAACTCGACAAGCAGAAGCTGCTGGGGGAAGACTGACCTGCCATTTCCATAAGAACCTTTGCCATTAATGACGGGTCAAATCCGGGTTTGCTCTTTTCTGTGATCAATCTTATGTTTTGAAGTTTCACGCCTGATGCGCTGAACTCGAGAGCGTCAATTGCTCCTCGATAATCCCCCCGTTCTTGATCGATCAGCACAGTGTCCAGAACCCTTGAACCGTATCTGGATGGTGGAAGATCACGCTGCAGGCAGTTTTTCAGCACCTTAACCGACTGCGTCAGGCTCAGCCCGAGCTGCTCAGGATCATCATATGGATTGGGTATGAACACTTTAGGGCAGGGATTGGAAGCCACAGCTCTGCCGACACCCGCAACAAGCAGACAGGCCAGCAGGCTGGTGTAAAAGCTCCCAAATGGAAAGATGATCAGATCCGCGCTACGAATCAGACTCCGCACATACGGGCTGATGAATGGTAGAACCCGGGTGGGGGATTCAGTGCTTTTTACCAGGAAAATCTCAGACACAGGAACTGAAAGAGGGGGAACTTCTTTTCCTGTCAGAAGATGCTGCCCCACTATCAATTCCCCGCTTTCCAAAACAGCGGCCAGTTGCAGATGCCTGTTGCACACCGGCCTGACAATGCCTTTTGTGCCTGCCAGCGCTGAGACTCTTTTGATGACCGGTCCCACGCGCCTGTTTCCTGCCAGCAGTCCGCCGGTCAGGATCAGATTTCCAACACTGGCACCGCGCAGGTCAAAATCAGCAGGCATATACTTAAGAAAGCTTTTAAGAAATCCTCGGATCACTCTTGCCGCTCCGGCAGGCACACGACTGAGACTCTCTGCTTTTCCTGAAGCTGCAAGATATAATTCATTCAAGAGAACGGCATTATCACTTTTTTTGTGAAATCTGTGGGTGAACAGGCTGTGAATGTCTTTTCTGCCGGTTTGGTTCGGATCGGCTAAGGCCATCAGCCTGTTGCGCAGGTCTCCGACAGAAAAAAGATCGAACGCTCTGCTGATTTCAGCGGAACTTCCGCCTGAATCAAATGGTGTGACCAGATGAATGGAATTTGAAGTATGCCTGATCAGTTCACGGCTCAATTCCCGCAAAGCTGACCCTCCGCTGAAAAAAAGGATTCTGGGACCTGAATCAGGTGCATTAAGGCTCACAATACCCCCGATTCCTCAATGTATTGCATCTGAAGAAATTTTTCCAGTAATGGGGAAAACCTGTGCGATCCCTGGCAGACTATGACCAGCACACGATTCTTCGATACTTTGTCCCATCCGGCCAGGTAGTATTCCCGATGCCGCTTGCATTTTTCCAGTAACTGCCTGTTAATCGGCAGTTCCTTTGGCAGTAATCCCTCATATCCTTTTCGCACAGCGTAAACCACAGTACATCCGGGTTCCCCCGCGAAACCGGAAGTGAATGAGGGCATGGATTTGCGAAGGATTCCAATGAACTGACCGGTAATCAGCCCTTGGTCCATTCCGGCTGTTTCCAGACGGCTGTAAAGAAGAAAAATTGAGGGTCTGTTTTCGGAGTGGGGAAAAACCTGTTCAAACCTGCGGCGACTTCCGTCAAAGAATACTTCGTCCACAGAAGCGTTACGGTCAAGATAGCCCTTGATCAACGGAAAAACCGATTTAGAAAATTCATCGGTGCAGGATTGTCCGTACCAGGACGAATCACTTTCATCACCACCTGACTGGTGCGTCAGATAGGCATTTCCTGCCGCTGTGGCAACGGCTTCTCGCAGATATGGAACAATCCATCTTCCTTCAGCGGGATGGTTTTGCAGTAGGAGTGATTCCAATCCGGACCAGCGTGGAGACATGTTCTGGCAATAGTGAATGATTTCGTGCATGGCGATTCCAGTGATACGCTTCGCATAGTTTTCCCACGAAGGGACCGGTTCTTCAGGGAACGGGCATTCAACAACCTGCAGGGGTCCGAATGACTCGGAACGGAAACTGGTTCCTCCCTGCCTGTTCAGGCAGACAGCCTCTTCTTGAGTCAGGCTGATCGGGACGAGCATGATCCTGAATTCATTCCCCTCAGCATCAAGTCCGAAGAAGCGAGCCACTTTGTTGAATGCTCCGCTTGACAACGCCTGAGAAGTGGTTGAAGATATTGCGTCCAGCAGACCGGGAACCTGGCCTTTGCCGGGCAGATAGAAAATCTGCTCAAAAACCGGACGCAGATAATCGGATATTCTGAAAAATTCCGGCAGGATTTCATAAGGAATGACTGACTGGAGATGAAAGCGGAAATCCGACTGTTCCTTTGAGGAGGATGCCAGTAAATAAAGGATATCGCGCAATGATCTGCTGACAGTGCGGTCCTTTTCCTTCATCAGTATCAGTTCATCAGGGAGCCTGGAGAGCAGTGTTCGTGCTCTGACAAGAACCGCTTCGTCCTGGCTTGAAGGGCCGCGCCTCTGGTAGAACAGATCGCGAAGAAGTCTGCCATGGCTTTCTGACGAGCAAATGGATGTCAGGTAATGTACGAAACTGAGATTGCTGTTGCAGTCCATGATAATGCGTTCTCCGGCAGGAAGAACGGTTGAGTACAGCATGAAAATTAAAAGCAGTGCGTGTTTCAAAGGCATCTTAGTTTAATCGGTAAAAGAGAGCTTTTTTCCAACAAACCTGTACACATCGTGATTACTCATGTAACATTTG
>JAQTRI010000097.1 GCA_028711905.1 Candidatus Wallbacteria bacterium
CATCAGGGAAAGCAGCATGTTGACATCCTGGTTGGCATAGCGGTCCGTGGAGTTGCGCACTTCAGTGCGGCCGGCAAAGAACGAGTCTGCCTCGTCAAAGAACAGCACGCAGCCCGTGTTTTTAGCGAGCTGGAACAGCTCGACAAGGTTCTTCTGGGTCTGGCCGACCCAGCGCGATTCGATCTCAGCCGGGTTCACCTGCATCAGGTTCCGGCCCAGTTCGTGAGCGAGGGCTTCGGCAGCTAATGTCTTGCCAGTGCCTGGATCGCCGTGGAACAGCACCCTGACGCCCTTGGCGTGGGGGTAGTCGGAACCGAAACCAAAGGACGACTCAAGACTGCGGACTGATCCGGACAGGCAGACGATGGAGCGCAGAGCCGAGAGTTCGCTGCCGCTTAAAATCAGCTTTTCCAGGCCGAAGCGCGGCACGCTGATACCGCTCTGGCTCAGTTCGCTGCCGGCCTGATTTTGCAGCTGCTGCATTGATGCCTGGACCAGGTCCTTCATACGCAGCGTCAAACGGCCTTTGCGCTGTAGAGCGATGCCGATGGCAGCGCAGACTGCGTTCTTGATTCTGCCTCCGGAAAAATCGAACTTCCGCGCCAGGATGGCAGTGTCGACATCAGGGTCAACCGGCGTGTCCTTTGGCAGCAGCAGGTCCCAGATCTTTCTGCGGCAGCGCTCGTTTGGAGGTTCGAACGAAAGCATCAGTGAGATCCTCCTGGACAGGGCCTCATCGATCCCTTCCGGCCTGTTGGCAGCCAGCACCACCACGCCCTCGAAGTGCTCCAGCTCCTGCAGCAGGACACTCCTGAGCGACATGTCGGACAGCAGTTCCTCGCTCTCGTCCAGAAACAGTACCGCGCTGTTGAGAAAGGCCTCGCGGAACATGTTCTGCAGCACTTCGTGGTTGTTGAACATGCTGTTGCACACCATGCTGACATTGCCGAGCATGAGGGGTTTGCCCAGTTCGCAGGCCAGAGCGTGGGCTGTGGCAGTCTTGCCTGTGCCGGCCGGGCCGTGGAACAGGAGCACCTGGGCCCTGCCATAGGGCAGCACGCTGTCCGAATAAAGACGCGACATGGTTTCTGCGTAGCGACTGTGTATGCGCACTAATCGCAGCAGTCTCTTTTTCTTTTCAGCAGGCAGCACAATCTGGGAAAAACGGATTGAAGGAGTGATCAGCTTGCCGAAGGGCGTAAACTCCTCCTGCCTGATCTTCATGCTGGTGAGATATTCCAAGGATGCGCAGTGCAATGACACGCCGCCGCCGAACAGGCCGTCGTCATCCGAAAACAGTGCGCACAGCACATGGTTCCCCATCAACGGCGCTTTCCTGGTAAAGCTCTGCCTGGCTTTGAGCATGTCCTCACCGCTGTCGCAGAACAGCCTGATCAGAGTATCAACGGCAAAGCAGTTGCTCCTGCAGGTATCAGTGATCTCGCCGAATGTGCTGTAGATCATGGTTCCGGCCATGAAAAGCAGCACATCACATTCGAACTGGTTGAGCAAAAGCCGGGTGCACAGCTGGTGGTATCTGGGAATGAAACCTTTCCGGCTGCTGAGCTCCAGCCTGCGCCTGACGCCGGGCTCCAGTGCAGCATGGCGCATTTTCCAGGTCGAGAGATCGTCGCTTGTAAGTTCCGGGTCGATTTTTCCGAAAAGCACCAGCCTGGAGATCAGCAGGCCAAAGGCATCGTCCAGGTATTCCATTTCCGAGCGATAGGGAAGGTCAGGGCTTGACAGGCGCTGGAAGGCGGGGGTCCAGGATGCACGGCCGGCTGTGTCCAGGTCCTTCAGGCCTGCGCCGGGGTCTTTGCTGTCCTCTGCGGTAAGTTCAATGTCGCTTTCTTCTTTGAGTCTCTGGATTTCAGACATGTGCCGCCCCCTTTTTGAGTTTTCGCGCTTCAGCCTTTGCATCGCTGATTTCTTTGCAGATGGCTCCGGCCTTTCTTAAGATGTGAAACATCTCGCAGATACCGTATCTGTGATTCGGCGGCGGGCAGTTATTACCGATCTGGATGAACCAGCCGCATTTTTTGCAGCGATTGGATTTTTCAGGGTGATTTTGTTCCATGATGCACCTCCGTAATCTGACTGGCCGCGGAGGCGCGAATGACAGGCATTGATTGCCCTGAGAGAGCATTCGCGCTTTAGCAGCTGTCTTTATAGCGCCCTGCAAGTTGCGGTCTGCCGCTCTGTGAAAGCGGGCAGGCCTGTTCTGACGGATTCGTCATGAACTTAAAGCGACGCTTACGCTGAACTTTTATTGCGCCCTGCGAAGAGTTTTAACTCGGCGCATCCCGGCTCTTTCAGCACCGGGCTGAAAACTGGTAGAAATCTGATATCTCCTTATAACACAAAACACGCTTTAGCTGTACTTATAAGGCGCCCGCAAGCTGTGCATCAAATCAGCGCCAGAACCTTCTGTTCCTATTTTAATTATACCTTAAAACAGGGGGAAAAACAATGAAAATCACGCACACATTTCACGCAATTTTTCCCACAGTTTCACCATTGCCAGGGTATCCTGTCCGCAGTAAATCAGCAGCGCTTTGCGGGTGCGGGCCGCTTCTTCAGGCGGCATGTCCGGCATAGAGGCGTAAGCGTTCATGGCCTGGTCGCCGTTGCCGATCTCCAAGCCCTCATAAGTCATGCCCGGCACGAATGCAGGCAGCACTTCCTTGATCGAATAAGACCCGCACTGCTTCCAGTCATAGGCCCAGCGCTTCCGGAACGGGGTTTCCAGGTTGACGATGGAGGCGATGACGCGCTCGATCCGCTCTTTGTGCTCTGGGAAAGCTGCAGCCAGCTCTTTAAGCCTGGTGGCTTCGAACGAGCTGTTGTAAGCTATCACAGTGCCATGCCCAGGCAGGTCGTGATAATAATAATCCTTGATCCCGGTCGAGGCCTTGACTTCGTAGAGCTCGTACCCGCCCCGTTTTTTCACCAGCAGATCGGTCTTGCAGAACAGGCCCTCATGGCTGAAGGCAGCCTCATAGATCACCTGGGTGCCGTTTTTGATCAGCTCTGCCGTGAGTTTGAGCTGCTCGCCGATGTCATGGCCCTTAAATTCCACCAGCGCCCCGCCGGGAAACAGATCCCGGGCTAAGTCTCCCACCTGGTACCCGATCTCCACTTCGTGCGGCATGACTGCCTGCTCTAAAAGATCAGGTCTGTGCACTTGCAGCCAGAGCCGCTTTGGGCACTGCAGCCAGGCGATGTACTTGGATTTGGAGAGGTGATAGTGCTGATGGCAGTGTGTGCTGTCCATGATGTCCTCTGCTGAAGATTGAGAATTAATGGATAATAATAACAATTTCTGTGCCAGATGAACAGCAACGGAAAAACCAGTGTATAGGCCGGCGATCCTATGGAACGGGGTTTGAGCCTCATCTTTTCATGTGTATGCAGCCAGCATAACCAGATCCAGGCGGTTTTCTTTTCTTTGGTTGATATTTATACTGTACAGGTTAACGGCCAGTTGATCTGATTCATGGTTCCTCCTTTGTGGTGGCTGGGACATTCACATTGACCTCAAAGAGATTTTTAACAATCGGCGTGCCATAACCGCAAAGCATATGATTTAGACTGAACCTGTGGATTGATTGCCTGGCATTATTGCTGGACACCTGTGTGCCGAATCATCAATTTGCGTAAATCGATCATCAATAAATGACGACTATGTCCGGGCCGCAATACTTGTATTACTCGCCGGCCTTTTTTAAAGAAAACTCAAGCACGGCTTTATCGATCCAGAAGCCGTTTTCGATCAGTTTTCCAAATAGGGGTTTGACTTTTTTGATCAGGCCGGTCTGTTTGGCTTTGATCAGAATTCCCAGCGTTCCGGCCACCGGGATTTTTCGTTTTGCCGCGATTTTCCGGCCCCAGTAATCGTCCATCAGCAGTAAACCTGCTGGTAATTCTTCGGCGAGAACAATGGCCTCGGATTCACCTTTGTCCAGGCTGATGCTGAGATACTCAAGCAGTCTGATATTGGAGACTCGGCGTATCTCGATCCATGATTCATCACTGATGTCGCTGCCTGATTTCGGATGTCCGGCATGAAGTTCCCGGAACACCCCCTCGGGCAGGATAACTTTTTTGTACAGGTCCTTGAGGATGATCAGGTAACCGATCTGCGACAAAGCGATGATGACGGTTGAATTGGATACTGTGGGGAGCCTTTCAGGCATTCTGAATGTCCTTAGACAGTTCCGCTTCGGTCAGGTTGAAGATCGAGACCTGAAAGCTGCTTAAAACAGGAATGAATTCGCGTCTCGGCATGCCGGCGAGTTCCGCTGCCTGGCCTATGGACAGTTTGCCGGTCTCGAAAAGCTTGACTGCAGCAAGCAGTTTCATGCGGCTGACAAATTCCTTTTCATTCTCTTTCAGGGCGATAAGAATGCTCTCAGGATATTCAACTTTGGTGCTTTTCATGGTGCGTGGTCTGGTCATCGGCTCCACCGGAGATCAATTTTATTAATCATAACCGGAATCAGCGTTCCGGTCAACATGGTCTTTCAGGAAATGATTACTGCCGATCAATGTTGCAAAGAATTTGTATCAGTCGCTTTAAGCATTTCCATGCCGCTGGCAAGGCTTAAAAAATCTGTAACTTATCTCCATTCCAGAGCTCAAGCAGGTGAAAATCATGGCCGTCTTTGCGGAACAGGGGCTCGGGATTCATCATTCTTCTGATGCGCGATATTGCCGGGCTGAAAGTGTGGCGCGTGGGGCCTCCATGATCAGGACGGCTTACCGGGACCGAGTCTACACATTTGACATTTTGCCGGATAAATCTTTACTGGAACGGTTTTCAGGAATTCTGTCAATGCTTTCTTGCAGAATCGATTAAGCCTTGATAACAGCAGGATGGAGCTTATTTTGTCAAATGTATAGATACGGTACGGTACGCCCCCTTATAACACAAAACACGCTTTAGCTGTACTTATAAGGCGCCCGCAAGCTGTGCATCAAATCAGCGCCAGAACCGTCTGTTCCTATTTTAATTATACCTGAAAACAGGGGGAAAAACAATGAAAATCAGGAAAAAAGGCGCGGGAATTTTTTGCGCGATTCTTCGGTATGTGATAGGATCATTGCATGGTTGAAGATGTGGAAACCTTTATCAAACATTGCCTGACTGAAGGTCGTATTTACTGGACATATCATGTCAACATGCGGATCCGTGAGAGGGATTTTGTACGGTCTGAAATCCTGGATGCTTTATCCTGTTGTCAGGTTATCGAGGAATACCCTTCTGATTCACCACTTCCAAGCTATCTTGTGTTATGCACGGGATTCCTTGGGAAAGTGTTTCACTCCATAGTTGCACTGGATGAAATTAATGAGAACATTCGCATAATAACCGTGTACAGACCGGCGATTGAAAAATGGTCGGCTGATTTCAGAAGCAGGAGGTAATTACCTTGAATTGCCACAAATGCGATGATTCCATGGTTGAAAAGGTCACTGATCTTCCTTTCAAGCTGGACGAGCACAGAATCGTCATTGTCAAAGGGATTCCGGTACTGGCCTGTCCGAAGTGCGGAGAAGTTATCATTGATGATCAGACAATGAAAACCCTGGATCACATTTTCGAGTCGACTAACGATAAGATGGAGCTTGAAATCATTCGATTCGCGGCATGAAGGTGATTTTAGCGGATCAGGCCGACAAGACTTCAGTGAATTTGCCGCTGTCGCCTGTCACCATTTCCATGCCGCCGGCTTTTTTAAGGAATTTCGGCTTGGGTATCTACTCCAGCAGCGACTTCCCTGTCATGGCCTCCGGTTGTTTCACACCCAGAAGATCCAGAATCGTCGGCGCAACATCAGCCAGCCTGCCGCCTGATCGCAGGGATTTTGCGCCTGTATTTATGGCTATGAACGGAACCGGATTCGTCGTGTGAGCCGTATGCGGACAGTTGCTGACAAAATCCCACATCTGCTCGGCATTGCCGTGATCGGCCGAGATCAGAAGAGCGCCGTTCTTTTCGCCGACAAACAGGTCGTGGATTTGGCTGCAGCAGGTATCCACTGTTTCCACTGCCTTGACTGCTGCGTCCAGAAATCCGGTGTGTCCCACCATGTCGCAATTGGCGAAATTGAGCACGATCAGATCAAAGCGGTCCTCCCTGATGGCTTCGAGCACCTTGTCAGTGACCTCAAAAGCGCTCATTTCCGGCTTCAGGTCGTAGGTTGCGACCTTGGGGGAGGGAACGAGAATGCGTTCTTCTCCCGGGAAAGACTTTTCCTCGCCGCCGTTGAAAAAATATGTGACATGCGCGTATTTCTCGGTTTCTGCGATGCGCAGTTGTGAAAGTCCGGCCTTGCCGAGGACATCAGCCAGCAAGTCGGAAAGGTTTTCCTTGCCGAATGCCACCGGAATCTCAGGATGGGCTTCGTCATACTGGCACATGCAGACAAACTTTGAAAGAGTGGGTCTGACCTTGCGTTCGAATCCGCTGAAATCATCGAGATTCAAGGCCCAGGTCATCTGCCGGGCGCGGTCGGGCCGGAAATTGAAGAAGATCACGCTGTCTCCATCTTCGATCACAGCTGTGGGTTTGCCATTCTTCATGATCACCGTGTGCTTGATGAATTCATCGTTCTCGTCCCTGGCGTATCCCTGATCAACCGCTTCCATGGCGCTCTGAGCGGTCACACCCCTGCTTTCGGTGATGGCAGCATATGCGGTTTCCACACGATCCCAGCGCTTGTCGCGGTCCATGCCCCAGTAGCGGCCGCCAATGGTGGCGATTTCGCCGATGCCAAGCGCTGAGCAGCGGTTTTCCAGCTGTTCCACATAGGTTTTAGCGCAGCGGGGCGGCACATCACGGCCGTCCAGAAAAGCGTGGATGAACACCTTTTTCAGGTTGAGTTTTTTGGCCAGTTCGAGCAGGGCGAAGATATGATTCATGTGCGAGTGCACGCCCCCATCGGAAAGCAGTCCCATGAGATGCAGGGCCTTGTTGCCTGCACGGGCGGCTTCGATCGCGGAAATCAGCTCAGGATTGGCGAAAAAGCTGCCGTCTTCAATGGCTGCGTCAATGCGGGCAATGGCCTGATAAACGATTCTGCCGGCTCCAAGGTTCAAATGGCCCACTTCAGAATTCCCCATCAGGCCCTTGGGCAGGCCCACATCCATGCCTGAGCAGGCGAGCAGGGTGTGCGGGTGTTCAGCCATGATTTTATCGGTAAAGGGGGTGCGGGCCAGATATACCGCGTTTTTGTCGGTTTTCTCAGAATAGCCCCAGCCGTCGCGAATAATGAACATGACAGGTTTTTTCACGGTGTTTCCTTTTTGCCAAGCGATTTTGGCTTATTCTAACCGACAGGGGAGAGGTAAGTAAAACGGCTTACCCCGAAGTGGCTCTGTATGCACAAATTGTGGTATCATTGATAAATGCATAATACCGTCAGAAAGCTTTCTTTCAAGGAAGCCGCTGCCGCTGATGAGCGGGAATGGCGGAACATGTCCCCTGAAGAACGGCTGGATCAGGTCCAGGCGCTGAGGGAGCTTTACTGGGAGTTCAAGGGTGAGATTCGAACAGGACTTCAAAGAGTTTGTCAGGTGCTTGAACGCAAATGATGTCCGGTATCTGATAGTCGGTGGCTTTGCACTCAGTTTTCACGCTCAGCCGCGTTTCACCAAGGATCTGGATTTCTTTATAGACAGCTCTCCGGATAACTGCGAAAAGCTGATCAAAGCGCTTGCGGACTTCGGCTTTTCCGAACTTGATCTTGCTGCGGAAGACTTCAGCGCTCCGGACAAAGTGGTGCAGCTGGGAATCGCTCCTGTGCGCATCGACATTCTGACATCCATTGACGGTGTCGGTTTCAGCGAGGCCTGGGAGCAGAAGATCGAAGGCAGATACGATACGGAAAAGGCCTGGTTCATTTCCAGGGAAATGCTTTTGCGGAACAAGCTGGCTTCGGGCCGCACCCGCGACCTGGCAGATGCGGAACTTCTGCGCTAGTTACCCCCGGCAGTCCCATTCGGATTGAAATCTCTGCAGAAACTCCTCGAGAAATGCGTGCCTGTCGGCTGCGATTTTTTTCGCGCTTTCAGTGTTAAGGCGATCCTTCAGAAGAAGCAGTTTTTCGTGAAAATGGTTGATTGAGGTGCTCTTCTGCGAGCGATACTGCTCATAGCTTTCATGCTGAACAGGCCGAAGGTCCGGATCATGAAGGGGCTGCCCTTTTTTACCGCCGTAAGCGAATGTGCGGGCAATGCCGATGGCTCCGATGGCGTCCAGGCGGTCGGCGTCCTGCACAATTTTGCCTTCAATAGTGGCCATGGGTGTGGCCACGCCCGCGCCATGAAATGAAAGGCTGTCGATGATGGAAATAATATGCGCAGTGCGATCCTGTGCCAGGCCAAGCCCGGAAAACCATTGTTCGGCATCAAAGCATTTGCCTTCCGACAGGCTGATCTTCGGGTCGCAAAGATCATGCACCAAAGATGCGAGTTCCACAACCGGAAGGTCACAGGCACCCTCTGAAGCGGCGATTTTCAACGCCATCTTTCTGACGCGGTCAGCGTGATGCCAGTCATGGCCTGTGGCTTCACCTGCGAGAAGATCGCGGACAAGGGATTCAGTATGAATGATAAGCTTATCCATAGCAAACGGGTAATGGGTAACGGGTAATAGGTAATGGGTGACAGGAAGATAGTTCAGTGAGCGTTTCCATGTTATTGCTTCTGAAGTTGCCTGCTTTGTTGTCCGTCATTTACTGTTCACCAATCACTGGTTACCGTTTTATTTCCTGCAATAATACACAAAAGCCGGAGGTATGTTTTTCCACACGATTCTGGTGCGCCTCACTCGGGAAAAATGACTGTGCAGCAGATTGCGGAAACGAATGCCAGAAGGAAGAATCGTGCCTTGCAGATAAGCGAAGGTCAGAAAGCGTCCGCCAGGCTTGAGCGCGTCTATTGTAGCGCGCATCAGGCATTCCTGAAGTTCTGAATCAAAGGCCGCCCACGGCAGGCCTGAGATGATCACATCGCAGTGCTCAAGGCTGTGCTGCTCAAGATATTTGCGGACATTGCAGGCCGAATCATTGTAAACAACAACATCAGGACAAAGTCTGCGTGTCTGCTCGCAGAAATCCGGATTGACCTCCAGGGTAAAAAACTCGGTTCCCGGTTTCAGCCGGTCCTTGATTCTACGGGTAAAAACCCCTGTGCCTGTGCCGAACTCGACTACTGAGCGGGCGAAAGCCTTTTCTGCCGCAGATGAGATCAGATCCGCCAGTTCCGGCGATGACGGGGCCACTGCCCCGGTGGTCTTGAAATCGCGCAGGAAATGGCGGAAGAAACCCAGGGCGGATTTCAGGGATCCGCTTTTCCGGCTTGTGCGGCGATGATCTGTGTCGTTCTGTTTCAGAAGTTCTCCTTGGAAAATGCGATTTGATTATACATTAAATTGGGTAATAAGTAATAGGTAACAGGTGAATAGTAATCACTGTTCACTGTTTACAGATCACCACCTCCCTGCCGATAGGTATTCATGCGCGGTTTTGCTTTGCTTTTTCTTATGCTGTCGGCAAAATGTCTTCTGTCCGGGGATTACTCCTGGCTGGAGAAGTACCCGGAAAAACAGGTCGTATGCGAAAGCATTCCTTTGCCTGTCGGCTTTGAGCGCGCACCGGTAAAAGAAGGATCGTTCGGGTCCTGGCTGCGTAAACTCCCGCTTGCTGAAACTGGAAGCGCACTTTTCAAGGAAAGGATCAAGCTCAAGAACATCCAGGAAAGTCATCACTCGATCGTGGATATCGATCAGGAACGCGTGGATGTGCAGACCGGCATGGGGGCTGTGCTCAGGCTGCGGGCCGAATACCTTTACGATCGCGCCAGATATAAAGACATCACATTTAAAACAAACTGCGATTACATCGTTAATTACACTTCCTGGATGGACGGATACAGGCCGGCCAGGCTGGACAGGAACCAGTTCGTGCTGGACCTGACTGCGCGCAGCGAGCCCATTCGGAAGAATTTCCGGGGGTTTCTCTTTCATTTTCTGAAGAACTGGCAGCAGACTTATGACAGGTCCATGTTTTTTCATGTTCACGAAGGATTCGAGCCGCAGATCGGTGATTTTTTCAACACCGGGAAATACGATTCGCCCTCAGCCATTATTGCTGATATAGCTTACAACCCCTGGAAAAAGCAACGAATCATCCTGCTGGTGCAGGGCGGGAGCCCAAACCAGGGATTGTTTG
>JAQTRI010000500.1 GCA_028711905.1 Candidatus Wallbacteria bacterium
TTCAAGAAGTCTCAACAAGTTATGTTTATAAGGAGGAGTGAGTCCGGTCAGTTTCACATACAGAGCTTTGAGGGCTTTTTCGAGTGCCTGCTGCATTCTCTGGAAAAGGGTCCGGACTTGACATCAACAGATCACAGTCCGAATCGCTCCCGTTGCTTCCGCCAAAGGCCCTGGAGCCGGACAGAATGATTTCCTCAGGCCCGATTTCCGCGACTATGGTCTCGACCATCGAACTGATCAGCTGTTCTTCGGACATGCTTTGATTACAACATGTTCCTGCAGATGAATAAACTTCTTGAAAATGGAAAGATTGACGGATTCAATGTCTTTGACTTTCAAAGCTATACTATGCGCACCTGACGCTGACGCGAACATCAACACTGCAGTTCAGCACACTCAAAAGTAAAAGCATCTGATCAACGGTCTTTCTGTAATTAGTCTGGTCCAGCAGGCGATAGAACTGCGATGCAGATGTGCCGAGCCTGCGGATGATCTCGCGCCTGGAAAGCCGGCAGTCTTTCAGGATTCTGCGCACTTCGAGCGTAAGCTTGTACAGGATCAGATCGCGCATGTACGCCGGGTCACGGTTATATTCCAGCACCTGGTCCATCAGCACGCACCCGTTTCTTCCGGACTGCAGGACATATGTGAAGCCCTGTCCGCCCAGTTCCGGATCAGGATAAACAGCAACGATCCTGTCTCCCTGAGCAGGCTTTTCTTCCAGTTCAGTGTAAGGATACCACCACTCACTATTACCGGAAACGACAGTAAACCCCTTGCGCCTGTTGTTGCATTTCACGGAACTGATCGTCATATCAGGCCCTCTTTTTGCAGCTGCCTGATCAGCCTGACGGCCGCGCTTACGGGTTTTCCCCACATCGGAAGATCGTTGTCCAGATCCCATTTCAGCACCAGCCTCCTGTTTCTGAAGACATGGACATGATAAGGGCTGTGGTCCCCCTTCCATGTGACGAACACGAATCCCTGGCGGCGGATCCGTCCCACAGTTAAATGTTACCATCAATGGTAACATTTGTCAAAACGGTGGCTGATTTCGCGGCAGAAGGCGCAGCCGGGGGAATCCCCGGCCGCACATGTACTGACGCCGAATCATGCGTTCTTCTGCTCCAGAATGAATCTGTAGCCCTCTGACAAAAGGCAGATCGTTGTGCCGATGTCGCGGTCAAAGATGTTCAGACTCTGCTCCTGCCACTGATCATTCTTGTCCTTGAATGACTTTCTCAGCTTCAGGCTGAAACAGTCCTTTTCCTTGATCTGCTTTTTCCAGACCGAGATGTCCACTTTTCCGTCCTTGTAAGATGCCAGCGGTCCATTCTCACTCATCCTGTACCTCCCTGAGTTTTTTATCCGCAACCGTCATGACAACGGTACGGTCCTGATAAACAAGATGCAGCGATCTGATCTGCACAATGTCATGGAGCACTTTGAGGGTCAGATCGCCGACTGCATGCTCCGTGTTCCAGCAGGCAGTGCCGGTGGGATCAGCCGGCTTTTCCCCTATCCGCATTTCTCCAGCCACGAGTGACGCGCGTGCGTCCCCGCCGGCATCAGTCCAGAAGATTCTGACTCTGGACAGACCTCCGGCAGGATCAGTGCTGATGGGAATGCTTTCCCCCGGATAGAACCAGTTTTCTGGAGAAGGCTGAGGAATCCCCTTGACCCGTGAAACACGGGTCGCCTTATAGTATGAAACCTTGACACTGAGGATCTGGGCCAATCCCATGATCTCGATCTTTCCTGAGGCTGCGCTCAAGTTCACGGTCCACGAGGCCTCGTTACTGGTGACAGCTTTCAGCTCCAGAGGCTCGCCACCGACAACCAGCCTGGCACAGGCATTGGTTGTTACAGGCTGCCAGATGACCTCGACCTTCTTAATAGTCCGCGTCTGGTCAAAAGCTATACGATACGGCCTGAGCGGAGAATTGACGGCAATGTCGCTGAAAACACCGCCTGATCCGGAAAACAGGGAAAGCATGGTCAGAAGCACAAAAAAATTCATGGTATCCTCCTGGCTGTTTTGAGTTGAGCCTGCACCCATTCATTGGACCTGTCGCATACACCGTTCGTCCGGTAAATCTCCTTGAAGAGAAATTCGCTCCAGTCGGAGTCTATGAACAGGGATTGCCATGCCGCCAGCTTTGCGCCGAGAAATGCGAATTCATAGGCCCGTTTCAGGCGTACCACAGGCAATGCACAAAGCTGATCCTGATCGAAAAAACACTCATCGTTCATGATGATCTCGCAGGCGAATTTTGTTCGCTCTTCAGCAATGGCGGCGTGCTCCGGGAAAGCAGTGATGTAAAAGGTCAGAAGATAAAACCAGGCCGGCATCATGTCAGAGGCTCCATGTTCTCAAGCTGATCCCGGCGGTTTCTCAATGCCTTGATGCGGTTCCGCAGACGATGCCTGATCTTCAGAAGCTTGCACGAATAGGCCGAGGCCGACTGCTCATCCAGCCTTCCGCTGCGCACAGCTCCGTAAATGTATGTCTCCAGAGCCGACAGCTCCCTTTCTGTCGCCTGCAGCGCGTTCAACCTTCCGCTGTCCCGAATCTCTGTCAGTGACCTGGCAATGGCAGCCGGCAGTCTGGCAGCGACTCTGCCCATGTC
>JAQTRI010000501.1 GCA_028711905.1 Candidatus Wallbacteria bacterium
AATTCAGATACTCCACCCTGTTGTCAGAGTCGACTAAAATGATGGGATATGAGGAAAGCTCGATAATATCCGTGAATCTCTGACCTGCGGTCATCAATCCATCAAATTCATTCAGGTTTTCGATAAAAGCCGTGAACAGGTGCTCCCTGCCTGCGCGGGAAACAGTCAGGCGCATATGCTCAAAACCGGGATGGGCAGAGGAGAATTCCTGCTGATAGAAAAGCGCGCTGTCTGCCCGGCCGGTGCAGTTCTGCTTTATGGGTTTGCGCCATGCCTGAGGAAACAGCTTGAGAAAGTCAGTGCCGGATTGTTTGGATTGATCTGCGGCAAATCCGGCTGCAAAACCGGGATCTGACGAGAAAGTCACCTTGAAATCAGAGGTGAAATGACAGATGATCGGTGCAGGCATGACGGATTCTCCATGACTTAGTTAAAATTAATATATCACAAACCGGGAATAACTGCACAGTGAAACAGGTCACAGAGCAGGAATCAGCCGGTTCGTTACAATTGATCGGAGGTCTGTAATAAATTGTAACAATTTGTAACTTGATACAGGCCTCACTCGCGTCTATCATGATCATATAAGCAAGTAAGAAGTATGGTTTTGAAAGGAGCATCCAGTATGAAGCTATTCGCGTTGTTATTCCTCTTCACCGTTCTCTTTGCCACTGCCGCTTTCTGCCGGTCATCAAAGGTTTCGCCTTTGTTCGAGCAGTACATCGTTAGAGGCGGTCAGGCTGACATTGAAGCAATGATCAAGGTCAAGACCCCTGGAATCCTGACAACAGGAGGGAAGAATTCCCTTATCAACAAGCGCAATATCGCCGGAAGCACCCAGGACCAGCTCATTGTCACCATTAAAGAGATGTACAGCGAAATGACCGGCGGCCAGGAACTGGAATACAAAACCTTCTGGATCGCAAATGCGGTATATGCCAAAATCACAGAACCAATGATCGAAAAAATCGCCGAGCTTCCGGAAGTGGAAAGCATTCTGCCCAATCTCGAATTCCATCTGATCAATCCCATTCCTTCACAGAGCGGACCCGAGAATTTCCGCGCTGCCGATGCCTATAATCTCGAACGCATGGGTGTTCAGCGGATCTGGCAGGAGCTTGGCATTGACGGCTCAGGTGTCAAGGTTGGTGTGGTTGATTCGGGCCTGAACACAAACCTTGGTTTTACTGACGGCAAATTCGTGGCAGGGAAGAGCTTTGTCGGAGACACTGTGACTGATGATGTCACCGACAAAAACGGCCACGGCACACATGTCAGCGGCACTGTAATCGGCGGGCATGTCAGTGGCAAGCTTTACGCCATGAGCCTGTTCTGGCCGTCCGTTGTAGGTGACTTCGATGGCTGCATCGGCGTAGCCCCTGGAGCAAAGCTGTATTTCGCCAAAGTGATGGGTGATGACGGCAGCGGCAGTTTCGATGACATCATGGAAGGCATGCAGTGGATGGTCGATCCTGACGGCAATCCGGCCACCAAAGATGGTGTGCAGGTTATCAATGCCTCTCTCGGCGCTGATGAATCAGTGCCGGAACTGCGGCCATACATCAAAGAAATCGTTGATACAGGCACGATTCTGGTGGTGGCTGCAGGCAATTCAGGCAAGAAAGTCGGATCACCCGCCGATTTCCCGGAATGCATCTCGATCGGAGCCACTGATTCATCTGATAAGAAGGCTTCCTTCTCCAGCATCGGCCCGTCGGAATTCGATGGTGTAACATACATCAAGCCTGATGTCTGCGCTCCCGGCGTAAAAGTGGTTTCCTATTACAAGGACAAACTGATGCAGATGGACGGAACATCTATGGCTTCGCCCAATGCCTGTGGAGTTGTGGCGCTCATTATGCAGGCCAACCCCGGTCTGGACCGCGAGCAGGTGCGTGAAATCCTTAAGAGCACAGCTCTCGATCTTGGCACAGCCGGACCTGACAACAGCTATGGCTGGGGCCGGATCGATGCGTACAAGGCCGTCAAGGCCGCGGCAGGGTCCCAAAATCCGCTTTATGCCCAGATCAGGACTTTCGCCCAGCTGGAAAAAGACGCTATCCTGGCTCTGAACAGCGCTGCTTCTGACACTGAATTCATCACTCACGCTGATGCCAGGAACGCCTATCTCGTGAAAATCAGCGAATATCTCACAGCCCACGGACTCACTATTGATGACCTGATACAGTTCATAGACGATCTGGCTGATGATGACGGTCCTGACGATCTTGAGCCTCTGCTCTCTGCCCTGAAAGAATTGAAAGAGCTTCTGCAGCAGATGGCATGCGCGCAAAATCTCTGTAACGGCTGATCCAGCCTGATAAGCTTAGGTAAAACGGGGCGGCTGCATGCCGCCCTTTTCTTTTGACAGTAAGTGTGATAGTATGATTTACCGGAAACTTTGGAGGACACATGAAGGACATCAGGATCACCAGGAAGGATTTTCTTGTTATCGAGTCTGAGCGCGGCACTTATCTTGTGCTTGGACAGAAACGATTCCTCAGGCTGGACGAGAAGATTCCACGCATTGTGGGTGGCCTTCCCAAGGAAGTGATAGAAATGATCGACCATACGGCAGCTACTCTCGGCGGATCTTTCGGCAGTATTCAGGCCCCTGTGGA
>JAQTRI010000502.1 GCA_028711905.1 Candidatus Wallbacteria bacterium
GAGCAGATGTGGGATTTTGTCAGCAACTGTCCGCATACGGCTCACACGACGAATCCGGTTCCGTTCATAGCCATAAATACAGGCGCAAAATCCCTGCGATCAGGCGGCAGGCTGGCTGATGTTGCGCTGACGATTCTTGGAAATGGCAAGCAGTTTTCCCAATCATCTCGGAAGACAATTTTCCCAATCCCGGACACAAAATGATCATGCCTCCTTTCTGTCTATTCTGTAGGATTCCCCGTCAAGCGTGAAAACCTTGGCGTGGTGCAGTAACCGGTCCAGAAGCGCGACTGTCATGACCTGATCACCCATCATCTCGGCCCAGGAGTCGAACTCTTTGTTCGAGGTGATGATGATGGAAGTTTTTTCATACAGCTCGCTCACCAGGTTGAAGAATAAATTCGCCTCCTTTTTCTCGATCGGTGTGTAGCCGATCTCATCGATGATCACCAGAGATGATTTCATGATCCGGCTCAGTCTGAAGGCCGCGCTTCTCTGGATTTCGCTGCTTTTCAAAAGCCTGATCAGTCTGGTCATGCGCTCAAAGCACACGGTGTAACCGGCTTCAACAGCCTTCAGGCCGAACGAAACCGCCAGATGTGTTTTCCCGATCCCGGGAGGCCCGAAAAAAAGCAGGTTTTCATGATTGTCCAGCCAGGTCAGGTCCGAAAGATTGGCTATGTCGGTCCTGGTGATGCCCTTGACCCGCTTGAAATCGAAATCCTCAAGTTTCTTGATCACCTGGAAATGAGCGCCGGCTAAGTTCCGTTTCAGCTTTCTGTCCCGGCGGTAAGAGACCTCGGATTCGAGCAGGGTTTTAAGAAAGGTCAGGTACGAGCTCTTTCCGGTTTCAGCCTCGTTGATTTCATGATCGATGTTCATGGACACGCCCTTCAGCTTCAGGCCGTCAAGGAGCGAAATCACCTGCTGATGATTGTTCATTGCACGGCCTCCTTCCTCTGTCCGGCTATGGCCTGGTAAAAGCTGATGTCTCTTTTGGCCACGCGCAAGCCGTTGATCAGTTCCAGGGTTCTGGAGCTGACTGGCAGAAGTTTATGAACCTGCGGCTCGGAAACGGCACCTTCTTTTTCCCGTTTGAAATACCGGTAGGTATCGTCGAGCTGGGCCATGCTCAGAGTGTCATTTTCCAGGCAATGATTCAGCGCTTCCATCAGACAGTCCATGGAGATCTCTCCGCTGAATTTCCGCTCTGCATCGTGGTACTGATCGCGCAGATAGCGGGGGTATCTCTCGCGATTTTTCCGCACGAATTCGCGCCACTCATCCAATGGAAATTTCTGGAAAAGTTCAGAAAGCATCTGCTCGGATTTTTCCGTTTTGCCGGTGTTCTCTTTTTTCGCATAGACCTTTGTTCCGACTAAAGGTACTGGGTGCTCCACGATCAGCACACCGGTTTGAGGATCGAACACGGAAACCGTGTTCCCGTTCCGGAGAATGTCCACGCTCTTTTTTTTGTATTTTCCAGGCACAGGGTATTGGATCGCATCCACTGAAATCAGGCACATCTTGTCCACTGATCGGTCTTCTTTTCCCGGCACTGCGTTTTCCTGGAAAATACTTTTCCGCAAAGGTTTCAGATGCTTCCTTTCTTCCTCGAACATGGCCGCTGGTACTCTTTTGATGGCAGCCGACATCTTCCCGTTGGCCCGCCGTTCCAGCCACTTGCGCAGGCCCTGACGGGCCTCGCTGAGATCCGTGAAATCCCTGGCTCCAAGGAAATTCTTCTTCACAAACTTCACCAGGTTTTCCACCTTGCCTTTGGTTTCAGGATCGCTTTTCCGGCAGACGAAAAGCCGCAGGTCCATTTCCTCCAAAAAGGCAGTGAACTCAGAAGTGCAGATGATATCTCCGCTGTTCTCGCTGACGATCATGGTCCGGTCCTGGTCGATCACCAGTTCCTCCGGAATGCCTCCGTAATACTGGAAGCAATCCAGAAAATGTCTGATCGTGTCCAGTGTGGTGAACGGCCGTTCCTGAAACGCGCAGTACCGGTATCTGCTGGCTGATAGAACAGCAGCGAAAATGTACAGCTTGAGACCGCTTGGGCAACGGAATTCTCCGAAATCGGCCTGCATCTGCTGCCCAAGCGGCAGTTCCGGCACTGGGGTATATGGGCGGCTGCCGCCGGAAAGGATCAGCTGCTCGGTTTCCAGCAGGTAGTCGATGAAGTCCCGGAAAGTGCGCTCGGTTCCGGGCAGCCGGCCTTCGTGAATCTCTTCCAACCGGTCATAAACAGATGACTTCTGCAAAGGCTTGAATCCGTTCAGCGCGTAAATCAGGATGATTTGGTCTTTGAACGGCTCAAAGCTCCTGGTTCTGTACCGGACCTTTTCCAGGTACTTGATGAATTCCGGTTCACTCATGTTCATGTACTTTTTCACCGTTTTCCAGTCCAGGCATGTCGATCTGACAATTTCCGCCTTCGAAAAACCTTTCCCCTTGAGAAATTGGATCTTTTGGTACATAATCCTGTTGATCATTTTGTGTTTGTTCCTTTGGGGTTTTCGCGAGATTACCCCAAAGGAACTTTTCTTTTCCAGCAGGATTGGGATTTTTGTTTTCCGACTTCATTGGGATTTCAGATTACCATCTGCA
>JAQTRI010000098.1 GCA_028711905.1 Candidatus Wallbacteria bacterium
GGGACGGGGTGTGGCGGACTTCATCTGTTCCATGAAAACAGCCAGGATCGGATTTATTTCTTTGTCAATGCTGGAGGCGGCATTGAGATTAGTGGGAATCTGCGAAAGCTGTCCGGCCCAGCGTGCCTGGAAGTCAGCACCGGTAATATATCTGAGTAAGTCATAGGCTTCTTTAGGGTGGTTACTGGTTTTGAAAATCACCATATTAGATCCGCCGACATTGGTTGATGTTCCAGCTCTGCCCGCAGGAATGCAGGATACGCCGAAATCTATACCTGAATTCTGGAAGTTTTTGACATTCCAGGGGCCCATGAAAACCATGGCGTATCTGTTGTTGAGAAAACCGACTTCTGAGTTGATAGCCCCGGCAATCCAGGCACCACCTTCGACCTTGTGCTTCTGGTAAAGATCAACTTTGTACTGAAGGGCCTCAACTGCTTCAGGGGAGTCCAGAAGGCACTTTTTTCCATCATCGCTGATGAATTTGGCTCCGAATGTATTGAAAAAAGGAAAGGTCCACCACAGGCTGTTATCCATGCCGAACCCGAAAACATTATTCCCAGGGTCTGTCAGTTTAAGCGCAATCTGGAGAAACTCCTCCCAGGTTTCAGGCGGGTGATTCGGGTCCAGGCCTTTGCTGCGGAACAGGCCTTTGTTGTAAAACAGGCACACTCCTGTTGTCTGGTCGGGCAAACCGTAGATGTGACCTTTATAAACATTGGAGTAGAAAGCGGCTTTGACATATTCGTCTTTGACTTTATCCACTCCAAACTGATCAAGCTCATGAACAGCATCATTACTCACAAGTTCGGCCAGAAATCCAGTGTCGATCCTCCCGATATCAGGGGCTCCGCCGACAGCAAGAGAGGTACGAAACTTGGCTTCATGACCGGACCAGGGGATCTGGGAAACCTTGATATCTATATCTGGATTAAGTTTGGAGTATTCACCCATGAGCTTTTGAAACAGCTCGTGTTCTTCGTTGTTGTAACTTTCCCAGACAGTCAGAAGAATTTTGCCGTCCGGCGCAGTTGTCTGTTCCTTCTGTCCGCAGCCGGCCAGCAAGAATGAAAATAGAGTCATGATCAGGATTGACTTCATCAGTTCCTCCAAAAATATTTTTTTCAGATTATTCTTTGACCGCTCCCTGGGTCATGCCTTCGATGAAAAATCTCTGGGCGAACCAGAAAAGAACAGCGATCGGTAAGATCGAAAAACAGGATGCTGCCATCATAAGTTCCCATTCGTTTCCGTGCGGACCCCGGAATAACGCCAGGCCTACAGGTAATGTCCGGATATTGCGGGTAAGACCTGGATCGCTTACAACCAGCTGCCAGAGGAAATTAGACCAGTGGAAAAGAAAAGTCATCAGAAAAAGTGTGGCGATAACAGGAAAAGCGAGAGGGACAATAACTTTTCGGAAGATTTGCCACTCGCTGGCTCCATCGATGCGGGCTGCTTCCAGCAGTGATTCAGGAATGGTTTCAATAAACTGACGCAGTAAAAGCACGCCAAACACGCTGGCCAGATGGGGAATGATCATAGCTTTGTAGGTGTTGTACCAACCCAGTTTCACCACAATGACAAATTGCGGGATCATATACATCATTCCCGGAATCATCATGGTGGAAAGCAGCAGGTAATAGATTTTTTCCTTGGCCCAGAAGTCCTTCTTGGCAAAGGCATATCCTGCCAGGCTGGCGAAAAAAGTGGCGAAGAAGGCCGCCATGCCCGCTACAAACATGCTGTTCAGGAAATACATGCTGAATTCCATACCCTGCCAGACATCAATGAAGTTTCTGATCGTGAACATTGTTTGAAGATCGTTCAGATTGTGGGGAAACAGCTGGAACTTGAGAGCATAACCTTTAACCTTAAAAGCGGTGCTGATCATCCAGATGAACGGGAACATCACCAAAAGACCTATAATACTTAGTGCGGCATAAAGCAGAATGCGCTGTATCCAAATAGCTTTACTCTTTCCTTTTACACTCAATCTTTCCTCCGCAGAAGCCAGCTGTTGAAGAGGGAAATGGCCACAGTTACAACTAACAGGACATAAGACATGGCTGCGGCATAACCGTATTGATGATTCTCCCACTTGGAAAACAGGTAATATCCGGTCAGTTTGGTTGCACCAAGGGTGTGTTTGCCGAAAAGGACTACCGGTCCACCGTTGTCAGTCATGGCATAGATTTCGGTAAATGTGTTTAGAGCGGCCATAGTACCGGTGATGATCATGAAAAGCATGATCGGACGCAACAGTGGCAGAGTGATATGGCGGAAGCATTCGAAACCGGTTGCTCCGTCTATTTCGGCCGCTTCAAAGACCGACTCAGGTATGTTCTGCAAAGCCGCCAGGAACAGGATCATGCCAAACCCAGAGCCTTTTAAAACCATGGCTAAGGCAATTCCCGGAAGCGCGGTCCACGGATTTCCGAGGATTCCTCCTTCCATGCCGAAGCCAAGGTACTGCATGGCCGTAACAACAAGGCCTCCGCTGGTATAAAGAAGTTTCCAGATGATACCGACAACCAGCAGATCCAGTACATTCGGGAGAAAAAACACGCTGCGAAAAAAGAGTTTTCCGGGCAGGCGGTTGTTAAGAAGGAGCGCCAGCATGAGCGAAAGGAAGATCCCGGCAGGAATTGTAAGTAAAGCATAATAAAAAGTCATCAGTAAAGACCACCAGAACTCTGCGTCCTTGAAAAGAGCCTGGTAATTCTTCAAACCCACGAATTTGAGCCCTGCGATGCTGTAGCCGCTTTTTTCGCACAGGCTCAGGTACAGCGAATAAACAATGGGAAAAATCAGAAACAGGGAAAAAACAGCAAGAAAAGGAAAAAGGAATGAAAAAGCAGTGCTGTTTTCTTTTAGCTTTCTCGCAAAGGCGGTGTTCATACTGACCTATGATAGTAAATCGCGGAGAAAAAATCAAAAGGCTCATCGATGTCCGTTGACTACAGAAGAATTGGGCGGTATACTACGCAAAAAAACGGAGGATCGGGATGCCGACCAAGTATGTTTTTGTTACCGGAGGTGTGGTTTCCTCTCTGGGTAAGGGTATTACCGCAGCTTCTCTTGGCAGGCTGCTGAAAGCCCGCGGGTTCAGCGTCACGGTTCTCAAGCTCGACCCTTATATCAATGTAGATCCCGGGACAATGAACCCTTTTCAGCACGGGGAAGTGTTTGTCACGAACGATGGAGCAGAGACAGATCTGGATCTTGGCCATTACGAAAGATTCATTGATACAGATCTCACCTGTAACAATAACATCACTACCGGGCAGATTTATTTCAGGGTTATTTCCAAGGAGCGCAAAGGCGATTACCTTGGTGCGACCGTCCAGGTCATTCCTCATATCACTAAAGCCATCAAGGAAAAGATATTGCGCTTAGCTTCAGGAGATGTGTTTGACATCGTGATATGTGAAATCGGCGGTACAGTTGGTGATATAGAGAGCCTCCCTTTTCTGGAGGCCATCCGCCAGGTGCGCAAAGACATTGGTTCTGAGAATGTCTGTTACATCCATGTCACGCTCATACCGTATCTCAAGTCAGCGGGAGAACTCAAAACCAAGCCCACTCAGCACAGTGTCAAAGAGTTGCGCAGCCTCGGCCTGCAACCGGACATTATTGTCTGCAGGACCGAGAGACATATCACCAGGGAGAACAAAGAAAAAATCGCCCTGTTCTGCGACACGGCCCTGGAAGATGTCATTGAAGCAAAAGATGTCAATTGCATTTACGAAATCCCGTTGATAATGGAAAAGCAGGGACTGGCTGTACGCACACTCAAACGACTTGAATTAAAAGATACAGCACCGGATCTGGCGGACTGGGAAGAACTGGTGGGACTTATTAAAAAGGTCAAATCCCGACAGCTGACTATTGGGCTGGCAGGCAAATATGTTTCTCTCAAGGACGCTTATCTTTCTGTGATCGAGGCATGTTACCATTCCGCAACGCTGGAAGACACCCAATTGAACATTGTTCCTCTTGATACGGAGCTCTTGACTTCGGAGGAACTGGCCGAAAACATCCTGAAGGTCGATGGAATCATTGTTCCCGGAGGCTTCGGCAACAGGGGAATCGAAGGGAAGATCAATGCCATCCGCATGGCGCGTGAAACGAAACTGCCGTTCCTGGGCCTGTGCCTTGGCATGCAGTGCACTGTGATTGAATTCGCCCGCAATGTCTGCGGCCTTTCCAATGCACACAGCACAGAGTTCGATGGTTCCACAGAGTATCCGGTCATTGACATCCTGCCTGAGCAAAAAGACATTGATAATCTTGGCGGCACGATGAGGCTCGGCCTTTATCCCTGCATCATAGAAGAACAGACCCTGGCCTCTTCGGTTTACGAGGACAAGCTGGTTTTTGAGCGGCACAGGCACCGCTATGAATTCAACAACGCTTTCCGCAAGGTGCTTTCAAACAGTGGCCTGGTTTTTTCAGGGCTGTCTCCCGACCGCAGACTGGTGGAAATCGTGGAACTGCCTGATCATCCGTTTTTCATCGCGGTCCAGTATCATCCGGAATTCAAGTCCAGGCCCACCCAGCCTCATCCGCTGTTTCGGCGCTTCATAAAAGCCGCGCTATTACATGCTTCAGAAGCCAAGCGCTGAGTTGTCCGTTGAGCTGCACCGCGAGTTTCTCAAAGGGATCGGAGACAATGTTCTTCCTGTGACCTCGTGCTGTGATTCATGCTGCCTGTTCTGCAGCAACAACGCCAATCCTGCCGGAATTCTTCTGCAATACCCCGGTCACCTGCCAATGGCATACATCATGGAACACATGGAGTTTCTTTCTGCTGATCAGCCGGTTGTGATCGGTGAATCTGCTACCAGAATCTGCGAGGGGGAGCCTCTCTGCCATCCGGAATTCATGGATATTCTAACCGGACTGAGGCAGAGGTTTCCAAAAACTTCGATTCGCCTGACCACCAGTGGTTCATTGATTGACGAACGCTGGTTGAAGTTTTTTGCGAGCATCGGGAACCTGGAACTGACGGTTTCCGTCAACAGCCTGTGGCACAGGCTTGAAATATGCGGCAACAATTTCAAAATGAATCCGCGCCGGATGGTTGCCTCGCTTCTTAGTGGTTCTGATGAATTGTGTGTCAGTTTCGTGTATCTCCAGGAATTTCAAGAAAGCCTGCTCTCTGATATTGTCGAACTGATGTCTGATGGTGTTACAAGGTTCAGAATTTTCAAGCCAGGATTTACCCGTTTGAGCAGAAGGCCTTTTAACTGGCCGGACAGTGATTTTACGGGAACGCTCGAAAGCCTGGGACGCAATGTGTCGATTCTGCTGGAACCACCGGAAATACACGACATTGTCCCTCAAGTCCGGGCTGTGCTGCCGGGAAGCCCTTCCGCCGCATGTGGCATATGCAGGGGAGATGTGATCATCTCGGTTTCGGGAACTCCAGCTTTATCGCGCTATAATGCGCATCATTTGATCCGCAAAGCCAGAAATCCTGTTGTTGTCATCCGGAGAAACGGCGACTCTGTGGCAGCGGAGCTGATTAAATCACCTGATTCTTCCTCAGGGCTGGTATTCGATTACGACATTTCCGATAGCGACTTGAACTTATGCCGGGCGATTCTGCACCGGGGAGACAGAATAGCTACTGCTCCGCTCCCGGGACGGTTTCTAAAAAAGGTGTTTCCTGTTCATTCAAGCCAGGTTTGCATAGTGGATAATCTCTTCTTTGGCGGAAACATCCAGGTGGCCGGTCTGCTGGTTCTCAACGATTTATTCGGGCAGTTGAAGGAAAAAGGGCGATATTTTCTGCCTCAGGTAATGTTCGATACTTCGGGACGGGATCTTCAGGGACTGCTCGCGCCCGGCTGGGATAGAACAATCGGGCAATATTACCTGGATGTATGAAAATTCTGCACAGCTATGGACACCCTGCAACTGCTTCAGCAGCTACATCATTCTTGTCGAGCGCGAATAGAAAGCGATGATCTTGGGAATTGATTTGGCGAAATAGATAGCCATAATAGTAAAAACCATCAGTAAAATGGTAAACATTTCCACAAGTTTGCGGCTGTTGACAGGCAGGGTGTGCAGTACCGGAAGCAGCTTGGTATAGAAGTCTTCTTCCACATTTTCTCTGAGATTTTTCGCAGATTGCTGCTGGAAAAAGAAAAAAACTGCGAAGTACACCGCGGAAAAACTGAACATCACGAACGGGTAGGTAATGTATTCGAGTGCGAAGAAAAGAAACACCACAGTGGTGGACAGGGAAAAAGCGGCAAAAGCTAAGCTTAACAGGCCGGAATAAAAATACAGCTGGACATAATGCTGTTTTTCTTCCATTTTGCGCGACTCAATCACCTGGATTTTCTTCAGTTCCTCGATGGCGTTTTTAAAAAGAGAAACGAGTTTATAGAAATCCATAGGGGTGAATTTAAAAAGGAAGTATCCCCACTCTACCTGAAGATCTCCCTTGTAATAAACCCAGATTTTACCTTTCTGGAATCCATGGGATTTGCACAGCAGCATCGATTTTTTTGTAACTCTGGTTTTAAGCTTGGTTTCGCCATCGAGCAGCATGTCGAAAAAAGACATCAGTTCGCGGATAGTGATATCGATGAACCGTTGTTTATCTTTTTCGTTCCAGTAAAGTCTGAATTTATCCTGAAAATTTTCGATCCTGATACCGAGCGCTGAATCCTCGACGCTGATTTTATCGTTTTTCTTCTCTTGCTGCTGGTCCATGCGGAGTATGTTATCCCATTTCTGCGGTCAGGTCAACGGGTCTGTTGGTGAGGAAGGATTCCCAGGCTTTTTCGCATAAAAGCTGGGCGGTAAACCCTTCCACTATTCCGGAGACCGGTTTTTTTCTCTTTCCGCAAAGCAGGTCCAGCATGATTCTGGTGCGCTCAATGTAAGGATTTTGAACAGGTCCTAAGAGTTCGGCGACAGGCTGATCTCTGAGAAATCTGACTCCTGCGAAACCGTTATCTCCGGCTGCGGACAGAACTGCTCCGGTGACGGACAGCCTGCAGCGCCCGTTGCTTCCAGTGAGTTCGATGGCACAGTCATAATATGAAGCCCTGGTTTCAAGGGAGAGACGGAACTGAACCCCTCCGGCAAAGCCGACCGAGCCTTCGATGCGTTTCGACCCGGATCTCCCGGGACGGTGCGAACTGAAATCAAGCCACAAGGGCTTTCCTGCCAGGTAACAGGCAATGTCCATCAGGTGAGTTCCATCGTGCAGCAGGGGATTACACCCGCTGCGGTCGAGCGGATGATGAGTATAAAGTTCGCCGCGGAGGGCTAACAGAGGGCCGAAACTGCCGCTTTTGAACAGCCTGCGCACAGCTTGGTACTGACCGGAAAAGCGACGGTCGTGGCAGACGAGTAACAGGCACCCTGTGTGCAGTACAGCGTTTTTCAGCGTTCCGGCTTCTTTAAGGGATAAAGAAACGGGTTTTTCAAGAATGATGCCTCTTACTCCGAGGGAGACTGCCTCCATGGCTATAAGAAAATGCGTATCCGATGGAGTGCTGATCACAAGCAGGTCAGGCACGGTTCGGGCGAGCAGTTCCTTATGATCCCGGCATAGAATCCCGTTAAAGTTCCATTTATCGGCAAAGGCCTTTCTGCGGGGCTTCTGCGGGTCAGCTGCTGCAGTCACATGAATTTTTTCAGGAAAATAAAACAGGGCTCCTGCGTGGGTACACGGGTGCATCCTGCCGGGGTCAGCTTCCAGCAGACTGCCTATGCGTCCCAGCCCGACTAAGGCGGCGGATACTTTCCTGCCGGAGACTGAAGATCTTTTTGTCATTCTTCTCCACCAACGCGCAGCAGGTATGGCTGCACAAGATCCTCCCGTCCGATCCCCCTCAGGTATGCCACAATTTCCCTGTCGCTGATGGAGTGAAATGCCTGATTGGAGCAATTGGCGCAGACTGGTATGCGATGGAATTCACCTTTGATGTGCCACAAGCGGTATTGCCTGAGCTTTTCACCGGACCAGACGGACCGGATGGAACACTCTGCGATGCTGCCCAATTGCTGGCTGGTTTTGAAATCCATGCAACAGGCTGAAGTCTGGCCGTCATGGCGGATACCGAAATGTTGCCAGAGCCCGACGCAAGGCCGCCGGACAGGATGTTTCCCGCCCCTGAGCAGGTCCACTCCGTTTTGGACACGGAATTCATCGGAGCGGATGGCACGCCCATTCTGGTTTCGGGGAAGCAGGCCCAGCCTGCTGATAACAGAAAAGTGCAGACTCTCGGCGATTTTCTGAGCTGCAGCGGTTTCAGTGTTCAGTCTGCGGAAAAAAATGGTATCGCGGTCCATGTGCAGGGTGTCGTCATAACCGACCTTGAAATCGATTCCCAGGCTTGATAAAACTCCGCTCCAGTGATGTAGGAATGACGAGGCCTCGCATTCATTCTGAGGCATGATGATGAACTGGAAAACGAGTGAAGGGAATGTGAAGCCTTTTTTCAGGCGGTAATCGAGGAAAAAGCGGATATTGGAAAGCACTGTTTCGAAATCCCCCCCGATTCGCAACCTGCGGTAAGTCTCATCAGTATACGCGTCTAAGGAAACAGTAATCGGGCCGAAGATCTGCGAATCGATGATTTCACTGATCAGCTGGTGGTCCAGGCTGTTGAAGTTCGTGTGCAGGGAAAAAACATTGAAGCCTTTGCAGGCGCGGTTTCTATTAGCCGCGTAATTGACCATTTCCCCGAACTGGGGATGCAACGGGCCCTCGCCGTTCCAGAAAGGCAGCACCGCATTGGCGCGTAAGTCCCCGCTGGTCAACTCGTCGATGATTTTGCGGAACAGACGGAAGTCCATAATGCCTTTTCCGCCTTTCTCGTCCGGACGGCTCTGAGGGCACATGATGCAACGCAGATCACAGAAACCGATAGTGTCGAGGATCAAAAGCGGGATGGGGTCTTGCTCGTTAAGTGCAATGAAAGACATCGGATTCAGCTTTCCAGGGAGTGGGACCAATTGCTGTTAAGCGGGGCATCAGGATCCGCTCCATAGGTTGAATGTTTTCTGCCATAAAATCGTCAGCAGATAATCACTGATCAGTATGGTGATAATGCTGTAGACAACAGCTTTCGTTGTTTCAGCCCCAAGCCCCAGTGCTCCTCCTTCGGCTTTGAAACCCCGCCATCCGCTGAACAGAGCGATAATCAGGCCGAAAAAAACTGATTTGAAAAGCCCGGAGAGAAAGTCGCTCAGCAGGAGATGCTGCATGATCGAGTCGAAGAAGGAATAATGCGATATCCCAAGCTGAAAGCGGGCTACGAACAAACCGCCCATAAAACCCACCAGGTCAGTGAAAACCGTCAGAAGGGGAAGCGCGATGCAAAGAGCAAGGACACGGGGGAGCATGAGAAAGTAAAACGGGTCAATACCGAGAGTTGAAAGAGCGTCAAGCTGTTCACTGATTTTCATGCTGCCCAGTTCAGCGGCCAGCGAGGAACCCACCCGGCCGCTGACCACAATGGCTGACAGGACAGGTGCAAGTTCGCGGGCTAACGCCACAGAAACCACGCCGCCGATATAGGAAGAGGCCCCAAATTTCTGGAACTGATAAGCAATCTGGTAAACCAGTACCATGCCGGTGGCTAAGCCTGTCACGGTAATAAGGGGCAGCGAAAGCACTCCAAGGCGGAAACATTCGCGGATCGTGAGTGCGGTCAGGGAAAACCGGTACTCCTTTCCATAGGAAATACTTGAAAAAACACGACTTGCGAACAGGAAAAAATCACCGAATCCCAGAATGGCGTCTGTTGCTAAAATGCCTGCGCTATTCCTGAAAGAGGAGGATGTTTTCAAAATATCCCTCAAGGACATAATCGGTGCTGACTTTTTTTAAGAAAATTTTATTTTCGGGATTTCCTTCTTCATTCGGGTCGTCCCCAGTCCAGCTGATCATAATGTCGTTGTTCTGCGGATAATTCTGGGCGTTTTCCTCAATCTCATCGAAGGACAGGCTTTCCTTTTCCTCAATACTGTTGCGGCAGGTTTTTCCACCGCGGACTGTCACGGTAATGGCGGATCCACTTTCATCCGGCATTTTAAGAAAAACGGTTTTAACGAAGGGATCTTCACGAAAGGGCTTGATCGTCAGGCTGATGCCGATGATTTCTCCGGGGCAGATGGTTC
>JAQTRI010000099.1 GCA_028711905.1 Candidatus Wallbacteria bacterium
AAAAACCATGGGTTATGCCTCTGAAACTGAGATCGAAAAAGTCAGGCAGGGTTTCGGCGAATCCACTGTGCAGCGCGGCAGCGTGACCAGGGAGATATTTTCCGAATTCCGCTTTCTTTATGGCTTCCTGCCCCTGCTGCCCAGAAAACTGGTTTCGTTCCTGATCGAAAACGGCCGCTACAAAAAACTTCCCCGCTGGATTCCACTCTGCACTAATGTGCCTGACTCGATCGGCGCGCTTCTCTGCCCCTGGGTCGAGGATTTTCGCGGACCGCTGATTATCTGGAAGTATGTTTATCACTTTTTCCGGCTGGGGTTGTGACAGTGCCCGACCACCGATCGCCAAAGCCGGGAAAACGGTATTCCTGCTGCGGACGTTCCGCGGTTGCATCCTGCAACCGCTGCACTCAGGTCGTCGGCTGCAAACACCGCGGCATCGTGGCCGCGGTGGGACTCTGCATCGAGCAGGGACAGTGCTCGCCTCCTCATTGCCGCAGCAGGAAAACCATTTCCCCGGCTCATGCGCACCATGTAACGATAATACCGTCCCATTATTTACCACTGGAGATTGTCTGAATGCGCGCAGTGGTTTTTACCGGAGCATACGAACACCTTGGTATTGAGCAATTGTCAGCCTGCCTGAAGCAGGCCGGACATGAAACATTTCTTGTTTTCGACAACCGATTTTTCGCTGACGGCCTGCTGGATCAACCGCAACTGGCTAAGCTGTTCAACCCATCCATCGCACAACTGGCCCGCAAGATTGCCGACTTCAAGCCGGACATGGCCCTGTTCTCGCCATACACGGACACTGTGCTTCGTGATCTTGCCGTATGCCGGGCAATAAAGAAGCTGTCACCAGCAATTGTGACTGTGTTCGGCGGCATGCACGCCACAGCGGTTCCTGAGCGCCTGATGTGCGACCCTGCAGTGGATTTCGTATGCGTGGGCGAGGGGGAAGGAGCGCTGATCGATCTTATGCAGCACCTGGAACAAGATTCGCCGTGTACGGGCACGTTGCAACGTGCCCCTACGGTTGACATCCCCAACCTGTGGTACAAACAGGGCCGGAAAATCTTCAGCAGCTCCCCCCGCCCCCATATCCAGGATCTGGACAGCCTGCCGTTTCCGGATAAAAAACTGTTCTTCGATCATGTGCCGCAGTTTTCCCGCTACTGGCGCACGATTACCGGCCGGGGCTGCCCATACAACTGCAGCTTCTGCTGCCACAGCACCCTGGAGAAAATTTATGGCCGATGCAAACCCAGGCGCAGAAGCGTGTCTCATGTGCTGGAAGAACTCTCAAAAGCCAAACTCGAATTTAGCACCCAGGCCGTGATCTTCGAGGACGATCTGTTTGCATACGACAAGGCCTGGCTTGCAGAGTTCGCCGGCCGCTATCCGCAGGAGGTCGGCCTTCCCTACCAGTGCACAGCTTATCCGACACTGGACGGGCAGACAATCGAACTTCTGCGCAAGTCAGGGTGCCGCTTTGTGGAGATCGGGGTGCAGACCTGGAACGGGAAAGTTCGCCGGGAGTTTCTCAACCGCCACGAAACGAATGAACAGATCAGCTCTACCTTGCGCCTGCTGTCGGATTCAGGCATGCACTTCAATATCTTCCACATCACCGGCATTCCAGGGGTTAAAACCGAGAGTGAAATCCACTCGGCATTGAAATACACCCATTTCAAGCCCTGTTTCATCCACTGTGTGGAATTGACTTATTATCCGGGCACTGCAGCTGCAGAATTGGCCGAATCCTGCGGAGCTGTCTGCAGGAAGGATCTTGAAAGCATTGCCTCCGGCCATGTGCAGAGCTATGAACGCCACTCGCAAAAAAGCGAGGATGCGGCAAAACTCATGGCTTTAGTTCCTCTCCTGCCAAGACCTCTGCTGAAATGGCTGGTCGGAAGCCCGGTTCTGCGCCTTCTTCCAGGCTCCAGCGTACTGAAGATCATCTCTGCCTTAATCCAGTTCCTGCGCAGCAGGGCTTCATACTCGATGCGCATTTTTCCGCTGCATTACTTGAGGATGCTCGGCCTCAGGGGCCCATGATCCGTAAAATCGGCTTCGCCGATTAACGGCTCACGGTAATCATTCACCCCTGCCCTGTTCATACCGCCGATTTTCTGTTATCATGCTGACAATAATTACCTTGTACCCCCGGAGGTGCCATGCAACGCCTGTTACTTTTGATTCTGCTGATCGCTTCCCTGATCTCAGCATCCACCCTGCCTGATCCGCCAATGGCTGCCAAGTTTCGCAAGATTATGACCAATCACGGAGATATCCGCATCGACAATTATTACTGGCTGCGCGACAAAAAGAATCCCGCTGTCATCTCTTACCTGGAAGCTGAAAACGCCTATTGTGACAGGGTAATGGCAGACACCGAGTCCATGCAGTTTCGCCTTTATCAGGAAATGCTGTCGCGCATCAAAGAAGATGATTCATCAGTTCCTGTGAAAAAAGGCGATTATTATTATTATACCCGCACTGAAAAAGGTGCGCAGTATGGCATTCACTGCCGCAAGCACAAAAGCTTAGATGCGCCGGAAGAGATCTATCTCGATGAAAATCAGTTGTCCCAGGGACATGATTTTTTTTCGCTCGGAGTGGCTGAAGTCAGTCCTGACCACTCTCTGCTGGCAATCGGGGTAGATTACAACGGCAGCGAACAGTACACAGTTACATTTAAAAATCTGAAAACAGGCGAAATACTTCCCGACAGGATTGAAAACACTGCTTCCTCTTTTGAGTGGGCTAATGACAACCGCACGGTTTTTTACACAATGCAGGATGCTGCCCTGCGTCCATGCAAGGTCTTCCGCCATGCTTTAGGAAAACCGAACAGCACTGATACCATGATCTTTCACGAGCCTGACGAGCTTTTCAGCTTAGGACTCGGCAAGACCAGAGACCGGAAGTTCCTGTTCATTGGCATAGGGAGCATCACCTCCACAGAATACCTGACGATCCCGGCGGACCAGCCTCTGGAGAAACCACAGGTATTCCAGCCGCGCCTCAAGGACATGGAATACTACATTGATCATCACAGCGACAAATTTTTTATCCTCACCAACCACAAAGCGCGTAATTTCCGCATCATGACTGCGCCTGAAACCAGCACAGGCATCGCCGGCTGGCAGGAATTCATCGCGCACAAAGATGACACTCGCATCTCTGATTTCGATGTATTCGAGAAATACTTGGTGGTGTATGACCGCCACGGAGGTCTGCCCCGCATCCGGGTCATGGGACTCTCGGACGCGACCGATTATTATGTGGATTTTCCGGAAAGCGTTTACACTTACTGGAATGCCCAGAACCCCGAGTTCAGCACGGATTTTCTGCGCTTCAACTACAGCTCGATGACTACCCCCACATCAGTATATGACCATAACCTTAGCACCAGGGAGCGGATACTGAAAAAACAATACGAGGTCAAGGGATATTTCAAACCCATGTATCAGACTGAGCGCATCTTCGCCCGCGCTTCCGACGGCACGCAGATACCCATCTCCATTGTTTACCGGAAAGGTCTCAAACTTGACGGCACCAATCCCTGCTACCTGTATGGATACGGCTCCTACGGCAACAGCATGGACCCGTATTTTTCAGGAAACCGCCTGAGTCTGCTTAACCGTGGCTTCGTTTACGCCCTGGCCCATGTGCGCGGCGGCGAGGAAATGGGTCGCCACTGGTATGAAAACGGCAAGCTTTCGAAAAAGAAAAACACATTCACGGATTTCATCGCCTGCGCTGAACATCTGATCACAGAAGGCTACACCTGCAAGGAAAAAATGTTTACATCAGGCGGCAGTGCCGGAGGCCTTCTGATGGGAGCTATAGCCAATATGCGCCCGGATTTGTTCCGCGGCTTGATCGCAGATGTGCCGTTCGTAGATGTCATGAACACCATGCTCGACCCTACCATCCCGCTGACTGTCGGCGAGTACCAGGAATGGGGCAACCCCAATGAACCTGAAGCTTACTTCTACATGAAGAGCTATTCTCCGTATGACAACATCGCACGAAAAGATTACCCGCACATGCTGGTGACAGCAGGACTCAACGATCCCAGAGTCGGCTACTGGGAACCGGCCAAGCTGGTGGCGAAACTGCGCACGCATAAGACTGACAACAACATCCTCATACTCAAGACCAACATGGGCCAGGGCCACATGGGCGCTTCAGGCAGGTACGATTACCTGAAAGAGATCGCCTTTGAATTCGCCTTTATCCTGAAAGTGCTCGGCATGGAACAATAATTATCAGATAAGTTGACCTGAAAAGCCGCCGGAAACAGCGGCTTTTTTATTTCTGCCAGAATCCCTGAAAATTCCTGAAATATATCTTTTCGATATCCAGCCTTGATACTCCTTTTTCCTTCAAAAAATCGGCGAAATCGGGGTAAAACTCAGGATTTTCCAAGCCCGGGCCAGTGGTACAGCCGTCGTGGTCAGAGCCGAAAGCCAGCATATCGATGGAATACCTTGAGGCGATGTGTTCGATCATTTCATACAGCATGTGAAAGCCCGTGGGATATTCGTCCGAAGGCCCTATTTTTTCGTTCAGAAAGCACTGCCCATAATTCAGGCCGCACAGACCTCCCCTTTCATGCAAGGCTGAGAGTTGGCTATCAGAGAGATTGCGGGAGGATTCCTTCACAGCCCGGGCATTGCAGTGGGAGGCCAGCACTTTTCCCCTGTACTTCTCCATGATTTCCAGCGAACCCGGCTCAGACATGTGCGAGATATCCATGATCATGTCCAACTGCTCCATTTTTTTCAAAAGCGCACGGCCCTTGATCGTCAGACCGTATCCGTGCAGGCACGATCCAACATACGCCACAGGCCTGTTCCATGTGGGGGCCACCATGCGAACGCCAAGCGCGTGAAACACGGACAAAAGGTCCGGATCGTTCTCGATCACTTCAAGGCCTTCGATGGCGATCATGATTCCGGTTTTATCCTTTGGAGCGTCAGCCAGATTACTCGCTTCAGTGCACAGAAACAGCATTTTCGAACGATCGATTTCAGACCTGATGCGCGAAAGAACCGCCAGTCCCTGATGCAGAGCGCAGTGGCAGTACCGGTCGTCAATGAACAGCGATTGGACGGATAGAATCATCCGGCCCTTTTTCATCGAAGAATTGGTAATGGCCCTGAAACTTTCGAAATCAGTGCATTGATCGTGGAAGTATTTCTTCAGGTCGCATTTTTCGTTCATCACGACATGGGCATAAGTATCTGCGTGCAGGTCAATGACCGGGATTTTCATGGTTAATCACCATTGCCTTTCGTGCTGATCATAGAAATCAGTTCAGTGAGCGCTTTCAGCATATATGTATCCTGCTTGTTCACCATTTCATTGACCATGTCTTCCACAGTGTATGGCGACACGATATCCGGGTCCACGCCCTTGTTTTCGATCACTGATCCGTCCTTGCGCCGGGCGATGGATTGCGTCATGTGGAAGCACATCTCGCTCTGGGGAAGGAGTCTGTATGGCACGACATTTCCACCTCCGCCACCCGTTGTTTCCCCGAAGAGCTTAAAGTGCGAGGTCATGTCCTTCTGCTTGAAATAGGCAGGTGCGAAGTCCCCGCAGCTGAAACAGCTGCTGTCGATCATCATCACCACCGGCTTGGTGAATGTCCCCTTTTCACGAGGTTCCAGGGTATTGCTTTCAAAAAACAGCGGAACCCAGCTGCTCATCTTCTTCCCCTCCGCAGCTTCGGCAAAAAGCTTGTCCCGCCATTGAACCAGATAATCATACTGTGCCTGCGATCCAGCGCTTATCAACTTGGATTCGATATAGAACAACCAGAATCTGTTCAGGGGCACAGAGAACTCAATTTCGTCAATGGCGCTGTCCAAAAACCAGGAGACCAGATGCTGGCAGTAATCAAACGCCCCGCCGCCATTGCAGCGCTGATCCAGAATCAGGCCGTCGCAGTCCTTGACTACATTCATGTGATAATCAAATATGTCCTCATCCCAGCTGGTGTAGTCAGGCACCCTGATTCTGCCGATTTTGTATGCGGCTGATCCGACTGATACATCCAACACTTCGGATGTCATCGAATCCTCCAGTTCTATCGGGTACAGCATGTGCGAATCGATGAACCTTCGCACCTGCCTGCTCTCGATCATTCCCGGATAGAATCCCCAGAAACCGCTGCCTTCGAAGTATCCGGCGAACTGATCCAGCACCCTGCTGCCGCCCCTGGAATAAATGTCACTGGCATCCGCAACCTGCCATGGGACTGAAGCGTAATACACTGATCCGTCGCTGTATTTCTTCAGTTTAATCAAAGCACTGGAGCCCTGTGGCAGCATAATGTTACTGGAACGGATCCAGATTTTATCAACGATCGCCCGCATGGTGAACGCCTCTGTGCCGCCCGATCCTTGATAAGTCCGCAACTCCGCCATCAGCTGATCGATCGCCTTTCCGTCGATCTCCAGCACCTGATCGCCTGTTCCGATCGAAGCAGGTGCACCCTGGCCCCTGCCCAGCACCACCACTTTTCCCTCGATCCAGGCCAGGTAGACCTTCAATATCGCCTTGTCAAGGCTATAAACACCGTCAATGTACAAGTGCCCGTCTTTAAACACTACAAAATACTTCTTCATCAGTTTGTAAAACTGCTCATCGGTCGTGGCCTTGGAAACATCGATGAAAAATTGTTTCTTGGTCTGGTTGTAATCAGCCTGCAGGATGTTGGCTTTTTTGAACTCCAGCATGCCATAGCTGGATTCCATGGTGCGGGTCAGCGCATAAAAATCCATGACCCTCTGTTCCTTAGTCATGGAAAGAGGCGGAGCTGCTGCCAGAGAAATGCCATATATCAGCAATAATAGCAAAGTTCTCATTGTTGCCTCCGGTTCAATGCTGCCATATTCTTTCATATAGCACAATTTAGCGCCGGTAGAATCCAAAGCGCCAACTCTGAGCCATACTGTTTTGAATATTCATCAACTTCTGATATCATGATCAAAAAAAGGCTGCACACTGGAATAATCATCAATTAAATTTGCGAGAAATACGATGGTATTTACCAACATAACCAGATTCTTCCGGGTACTCTGCACTCATTTGTTTGTCTTTCTGTTTCTCCTTCATTCTATTCAGGCAAAAGCGGTCATTCTCAAAGTCGGTCTGTACGACAACAAACCTAAGATTTTCAGGGATGACCAAGGCAAACCGTCAGGAATCTTTGCCGACATCCTTGCAGACATTGCCGGAAACGAAAATCTCCAACTGGAATATGTTTACGGGACATGGCAGCAGTGTCTTTCCAGGCTTGAAAACGGTGAGATCGATATCATGCACGATGTTTCTTTCACAGAGGAACGCGCCAAAATCTATGATTTCGGAAGTGTCCCTGTACTGTCCGACTGGTTCCAGATTTACGCGCGAACCGGAGACAACATTTCTTCCATACTTGAACTTACCGGCAGCAGGGTCGGAGTGCTGAGCCAATCAGTGCAGCATCATTCACTGACCACCATGACGCGCGATTACGGCATCAGCGCCGAGATCATCTGCACCGACGATTACCCCCAGCTGGTCACCCTGCTCAAAACCGGGAAAATCGATTACGCCGTTTTTAACCGCTACTACATTCCTTCCAAAGAAACTGCCGCCAGAATCAAAACCACTCCGATCATTTTCAACCCCACCAGGCTGCATTTCGCCTTTGCGAAAAACAGACATGCCGACCTGATCAGGCGCATCGACAAACAGCTTGAAGCCATGATGGAAAACCCGGACTCTGTTTATTATCAATCCCTGCATAAGTGGACAGATCGGGCGCAGAAGCCGATGGTATCGCACAAATTCCGTTCTCTTTTTATCGGAGCCCTTGGTTTTCTGGCCGCCTTAGCCATCTATTCCTATTTTCTGATCCGGATCGTGCGAAAAAAATCAGCGGAACTGTTGTATAAAAATGAAGCCCTGGCTCAGGCACAAAGCGCTGTTCAAAACCGGGAACGCCTGTTCTCTCTTGGTCAGATGGCCGGGGGAATCGCCCATGATTTCAACAATGTACTGTCAGCCATCATCGGCTATGCAGAATACATCATTGATTACAATGAAAAGAAAATCAAGGACCCCGGGATCAGGGACGGCATCGAATCCATCAGAAACGCAGCAGGAGACGCTGCTGCAATTGTAACGCGCATGCATGAGTTTTACCGTAAGCAGAATGACAAAGAAAGCCCTCAACTCGTTTGCTTAAAAACACTGGCTGAGGAAATAGTCACCCTTGTGCGCCCCAGGTTTACGCTCGATTCCTATGCCAGGGGGAAGAAACTGGAACTTCTCTGTATTACTGAAGCCTCCCCTCTGGTAGCTGGATATGAGAGCCAGCTGAAAGAGACTCTGATGAACCTGATCTTCAATGCAGTGGATGCCTGCTCAGATGGCGGCACTGTGACAATGCGCGTATGCCGCGATGGTGAAAACGCCCTGATCGAGGTTTCCGACACTGGAAAAGGCATGGACAAAGAAACCGCTGAGCACGCCTTCGAGCCTTTTTTCACAACCAAGGGTGAGCAGGGCACAGGATTGGGTCTGAGCATGGTCAAGGAATTCGTGGAAAAGCACAACGGCAAACTTGTCATGAAAACAGCCTGCGGAAAAGGCACCACCATTTCGATATCCCTGCCGATCGCTAAAAGCCGGGGAGAATTGCCCCAGCAGGTGACAGGAAATGCTTGCAGGAATCTCAACATTGCGATTGTGGATGATGATTTGAGGGTATTGCAGTCACTGTCCCTTATGCTGCTGTCTGATGGACACAAAGCGCGAACTTATCTCAGCGCTGAAGACAGCCTGCAGGAAATCCGGGAAAACCGCCCTGACCTGCTCCTGACTGACGATGATCTACCCGGCATGTCCGGCACAGAACTCGCTTCAGAAGTCAGGAAAATTCACCCGGGTCTCAAGATGATCCTGATGAGCGGATTCGACCCCAGCCTGAAAAAAAATCAAGATCGGCACATGGTGGATCTCTGCCTGAGCAAGCCGCTATCTCTGGCAACCCTGCATAAAGCCTTCACTGACCTGGGTCTTTCAGGTAAATAGCTTCCGGGAAAACGATATCCCCCGGACCCGGATATTCGATGTTCATTCATCAAGATGATGCTTGATAACCACCCCGGAGACCATGAAAATCGTATCCTCGCAGAAATTAGTCGAAAGATCCGCCACCCGCTCCAGATTACGGGATATTCGCATCAGGTGCAGAGCCCTCTCAATCGAAGACGAATCCGCACTCATGCAATCAATCAGCTCGCGATAAATCCGATCCCTCAATTCATCGATTTCATTGTCCCTTGCGCAGACCGAACGGGCAAGATCCGAATTTTCCTCGATAAACGCTCTCAAACTGTCTCTGAGCATGGAAACAGTCATCTCAGCCATTTTCGGAATGTTGACCATAGAATTGATCGGCGGCATTTCCACAAGATATAAAATACTTTCCGCTATATTAACGGCGTGATCACCTATGCGCTCCAGATCATTGGTGATTTTAAGGATCATCAGTACAGTCCTCAGATCCTTGGCCTTGGGCTCAAACTGAGCAATGGTATGAACACAATGCTCTTCAAGATCGGTTTCCCTGAAATTGGCGATGGGTTCGCTCTTAAAGATAATCTCCCGCAGCAGCAATCTGTCTTTATGCATCAAACCAGTCATCCCCTGTTCGATCATGCTGGTAACGAGCCCAGCATAGGCGATCAATTCACTTTTCAGAAACTCCAGCTTTTTACTAAGCATATAATTCTCCTATCCGAATTTTCCGGTCAAGTATTCTTCAGTGCGTTTATGCGTAGGAACTGTGAACAACCTTTCTGTCGTCCCGAATTCAATGATCTCCCCCAGATAAAGGAAAGCCGTATAATCAGATATCCTGGCGGCCTGAGCAGTGTTATGCGTCACAATCATGATTGTGACGGTTTTCTTCAACTCTTCCACCAGTTCCTCGATACGAGCAGTCGCTTTAGGATCCAGCGCTGAAGTGGGCTCATCCAGGAGCAGGATTTCGGGATTGATTGCCAGTGCCCTGGCTATACACAATCTCTGCTGCTGCCCGCCGGAAAGAAAGCTGCCGCGTTTAGAAAGCTTGT
>JAQTRI010000503.1 GCA_028711905.1 Candidatus Wallbacteria bacterium
CAAAAATGAGCAGGACAAGGCTGATTATCAGTTTGTGTCTGAGAGCCAGTTCAAGGGCATGATTTCCAACAGCGAATTTCTGGAATGGGCCATGGTTCACGGTGATTATTACGGCAGTCCCAAGAAATTCGTCCTCGATAATCTTGCTCAGGGTCGCGACATTCTGCTGGAACTGGATGTGCAGGGAGGGCTGCAGATCAAGGGCAAGTATCCGCGCGATACAGTGCTCCTGTTTGTGCTGCCGCCGGATCTCGATGAACTGGAAAAGCGATTGAGGGACAGAGCCACAGACAGCGCTGAAGTCATTGAAAAGCGTCTGTTCAACGCCCGGATGGAACTGAAATTCGTGGACTGCTACGATTATCTGCTGGTCAATGATGATCTGACGCGGGCTTATGACAGTTTAGAAACCATTATCAGGGCCGAACAGCTGAAAACATACAGGTATCTGGAACTGTAGTTAAAGGTTAGATCCTCAGCTAAGTCAGCTATTGCCGCAGCCTCTCGAGTTCGCTGAAATCCACTTCCAGCACCCTGATCATCAAATTATTGCTGTCCAGCAGGTAAAGATACGGATATTCGTATCTTAGCACTGAAGGGTTTCTCAGGTTCAGTGATTTTCGTGATGTGGCATACACCAGTTTTCCCTGTTCAGTGAAGATCTTGAGCTGGTTGTTACCCCAGTCGGAAACAAAGATGAACCCTCCGGCGCAGACTAAGCCATCGATGTGGAAAAAGCCTTCCCCATCGAGTCCGGTCCGGCCGAATGTGAATGGAATTTGCGTGTTTTTGCGGTCAAACACATGAATCCTGTTCCTGCGCCAGTCAGCGCAGACGATTTTTGTGCTGTCTGCCCAGAGAGAATGGGGCGCGGAAAAGTCCTCAAGCTCGATCGCTGACTCTGAAAAGAGGCTGCGTTCGATGATTCTGGAATTGCCGTAGTCCGAGATCAGAAGCCTGGAACCATCGTAAAACAGGGCTGACGGATGATTCAGCCGGTGTTCGAGCTCCAGCGTACTGTCATGGCTGCCGTCTTTGGTGAAAACACTCACCTGTTCATGCCTGGAATCCAGGATGTACAGTCTGTCCCTGACGATCTGGATGTCTTTGGGATACGAGAGGGTCAGAGGAACGCGCCTCTTCAGCCGGCCTGCCGGGTCGCAGATGATCAGCGAGCAGTAGCGGGGATCCAGAAAAAAAATACTCCCGTCATGGTCAACGGCAAATGATGAAATCATCTGAAAAACGATCTGCTCGCCGGGCAGGGTTTTAACTTCAGTCAGCGGGTCGCACAGAACGGTCAAAAAGAGCATGTGAAGCGTCAGAAGAACACATGCTCCACACTTCACAAAAGAATCCCGGGTAGATCGACAATCGATTCAATGATGAAGTCAGGCCGGCTACCGTGCCTGGCGGTTGCCTGATCAGCCACAGAGGATAAGTATTTACCGGTTTTCACCAGGATTCCGGTGATGCCGAGTTTCATCTGCAGAAGCACATCGAACTCGATGTCATCCCCGACCATGATGATTTTCGAGAGGTCCACCCCTTCACATTCTGCGATCGCCGTGAAAAGCTCATGTGATGGTTTGCCGAGTGTGACTGCATCTCTGCCGCAGGCATACTCCAGTGCTGCTACCAGGGGGCCCATATCCAGCCGCAATTCTCCGTTCATTCTGAAGTAGCGGTTCTTCTGCAGGGTATAGAAAAATGTCATCTCGCGCATCAACAAACGGAACGGGGCGTGCAGGTCTTCCAAGGTCATGCCATATCCTTCATCGGCGATCAGCAGGGTGTTGCCTTCCGGATCCTCGGTAAACCAGCTGAAATCAGACCTGATGGCGTCAGGAACCATCAGTATTCCTCTGTCGTGGCCACGCGCAGGGAGGAGCTTATCCGCTGCACGCTGAGGCGTCCACAGGTATCTATCTTCAATCCTGAGGCCCATGGAAGAGATTTCCTTTATCAGGGCTGAAAAGAGCCGGGATGTCGTGTTGCTGACAAAAAGCACGATAAAGTCCTGCTCCAGCAGCCGGACAGCTTCTGCTGCACCAGGAACCGGGTGCCCGTCTATGCAAATCGTGCCATCGATATCAAGGCAGAGGACCTTGTTTTTCAGAGGGTCTCCTTATTGCGTGAGCCGGTGAGTCTGTTTCGAATCAATTTCAGCAGAGATCCAAGTCCTCTGCCTTCGGAAGCAGAAGCAAGAACCAGATCCTTTCGGTTTGAGCATTCGGTTTTAAGAAGGTCCGACTGCCCGCTCTCCAGAAGGTCGGATTTGTTGTATACCGTTATCCTGGGGATAGAAAGTGCTCCGAGCCCGGTCAGGATGCTGAGCGTGGCTTCTTCATGCTGCCTGCGAGCAGGGTCGGATGCGTCAAGGACATTCAGAATCAGGTCAGCTTCGTTGATTTCTTCCAGAGTAGCTTGAAAAGCCCTAACCAGAAAGGTAGGGAGGTTGCGGATGAACCCGACTGTGTCTGTGAGAAGAAAGCTGAACCTGTCAGGGGTGACTATTTTGCGCACTGATGTATCCAGAGTAGCGAACAGCGTTGGGGAGATAAACGCGTCCTGACCGCTCAATGCTTTGAGCAGGGTTGATTTACCGGCA
>JAQTRI010000100.1 GCA_028711905.1 Candidatus Wallbacteria bacterium
AGGTCGGTATGCGACCAAGAGCCGATACTGCGCTGTATCTCAGTTCGATACTGTGGCGCGAAAGGATCTCCTTCAGGAACGGCAAGGCCTTATTCCCCGAGATTTCACCTATCAGACGAATGATCAGGTAGCGTTGCTCTGGATTGCTGGTGTTAAAGGACTTCTTCAGATAGGGGAGAACGGTTTTACCCTTGCGGCGCAAAATTTCCAAGGCTTCGGCCCGCAGCATCCAGCGGCTGCTGCCGAGAGTGTCGACCAGAAGTTTGCAGCTGCGGGGGCTGTCAATTTTGTCAAGCCCGATCAGGGCATAGTATCCCATAGCTCCAGGGCTTTCGGCGAGCATTTTTTCCAGGAATGGGTACAGGTCGTCCTTGAGAATCTCGGCCAGTACACGGATGACCCAGAACTTGAGGTCGCGGTTTTTCAGGCCGAACAATTTTTTCAGATAGGGTACAACAGGCCTGCCGATTTCAGTGAGGCTCTGCGCGCAGTTTTTCTTTACCAGCCAGCTGCTTTTTTTAAAAAGCGAAAGAATGATCGGGACCGACAGTCTCGGCTCCCTGACATTGACCAGCTGCGTTGCCAGAAAAGCGCAGATATTCTCGTTTTCCTTTCTGGCCAGTGCGGCGAGGAATTCAATCTCTTCCCTGCTACCTTTGAGCATGGTACGGATGATCCAGTATTTCTGGTTGTCGTTTGAAGTGGAGTAGATGTTTTTCAGGAAGGTGAATGCCGGTTTGCCTATACAGGTAAGCCCTTCAAGGGCTGCCTGGCACAGCGGGTAGGGTTTGTCGGCAAACAGGCTGTACAGGAAAGGCACAGAAGCCTCTGTGGAAAGTTTGGCCGCTTCCCTGATGCCCGCCGAAGCCTCCTCAATGCTGCCGTGATCAATCAGTTCTCTGACACTTCCTATCAGTTGCTCGATCATGTCTTTATCAACCTGCGACCGCATTGACGACCCATTCGAGAAGTTCGAGGCTGATGGCAAGCTTTTTGGATTTTACAATCTGAACACGGCCATTTGTGCTGAATTTCAGGCTTCTGATGCCGAACGGGGTATTGAAAATTCCGGCAAATCCGCCGATTTCGGCCTCGCGTAACGGGAGAGTCAGGGCGAAGATTTCTTCCAGTTCTCCGGAAAGAGTCACCTTTTCAATCTCCGAATGAGGAATATTGCGGAACTGCACAGTGTTGATCACTGCAGCCATTTCTGTCAGGTTGAGCATTTTTTCCTGGGTGATTTTCACTGCTCCGCCGGCGATGCTGATGTACTGCGAAAACACCTGCAGAGCGCACTTTGCAGGAACACTTCTACCGGATAAAAGCAGATAACCGGGCATGGCGATCAGGCGGATTGTTTCAAGCCGGGGAACTTCAAGCTTGCGCACAGAACCCTCGCGGAGAATCTCGATGTCTTCCTTGTAGGGGAAAGCGAAGGAGGAACTGATCGCGCCCTGGTATTTATCGATCTTGAAAAAACCGGGCTTGAGTTTTTCCAGGTCTGCCGACAAATCGTCCGTTTTCAGGATGCGATAAATCTCTTCAACTGGTTTTGCTTCAGTTTTGTAGCAATTGAACGAGTATGTAATACCTGCTGGGATGATATCGATTTTTTGTGTGGTCATGGCTTACTCCGCTGAAACTGGACTTGCTGAGGCTCCGGATTAACCGGCGCTTTCAACCCGTTCAGGATAACATACTCTGCACTGGATGGTCAAAGACGAGTCTTACATCCGCACCACGATTTTCTTCACTTTCGACACCAGAACTGTGCCTGTGTACGGACCGGGGGAGCGGTGCACATGACGGATTTCGCAGTAGTGCACGGGGACTCGTGAGGCGTTTTTCTGTTTGGAGTAAAGCGCCGCCTGCCTGGCGGCAAATTCAAGGTCTATTTTAGGCACTTCCACTGATCCGTCAGAACGCACAAGAACCGTATGTGCGCCTGGCGTGTCTGCCACATGAAAAAAAAGATCCGACTGTTGTGCAATGTCAAAGGTCAGGTATTCGCTGTCAGACGCTGATTTGGCCACCAGGACTGTGAACCCGCCCGGGGATGTGAAAACTTTGCAGTATCTGGAAAAGTTATCCATGAAGGGATGGTATCATGAACAACTGGGGGAGTGCCATCCGCAGGGGTGCTGAAGGGGACGCGACCTTAATAATCCTTCAATGGTCCCCTGTTACTGGTGATCGGTTGCTTCAGTCCCGGCTGAGGGATATAATCATTGTGTTGTCAGATACCACCCCGAAGTTTGGGAGCAATAAGGATGAACATCACCGAGCATGTTGAATTCTGGAAGAATTGCGCTGATCACGATTTAGAAACGGCGGAGATGCTGTTTAGTTCAGGCAGGTTCGACTGGTGTCTGTTCGTTGCGCATCTGGTGGTGGAAAAGCTTTTGAAAGCCTGCTATGTTCGTGATAACGGGAATCGTGTGCCGCCGAAAACGCACAACCTCTTGAAACTCGCGGAATGTACGGCTCTGCAGTTGAGTGAAAGTCAAAAGCTGCTGCTGAGCGAAGTTTCCGATTTCAACATAGAAACCCGCTATCCGGAGTACAAGAACGAGTTCTATAAACAGTGCACCAGGGAGTTTACGCTGGATTATTTCTCGAGAATGAAGGAGTTGACTGTATGGCTCAAGTCCCGGTTGAAGTAATGCAGGTGATTAGGAAATTTTTGGCTGAATTGCAGCGGAATCATGTTCCCGTCCAGCAGGTAGTGCTGTTTGGGAGTTATGCCAGTGGATCATACAGCGCCTGGAGCGATATTGATATTGCCATTGTCTCCCCGGCTTTTACCGGAAAGCGCTTTGATGACAAGAACATGATCCGAAAAATCATGATTTCCGTCAGTTCAGCGCTGTCACCCCTGCCGTTCCGGCCTGAGGATTTTGTGCCGACTGATCCTCTGGTGCGGGAGATTCTGGAAACAGGCATGCCGATCGCGGCTTGAGTTTCCGGGCGGCATTCCGCGTTTTCTGTGCGGCCCAGTCCCAGATCTCCCGCTATGCCTATGTCATCGGTTTCAACACCTCGAAGATCAATGTCATTGACCTGGGAACCCTGGAACTTGTTCCCTCCTCGATCAATGTCGGCGCCTATCCCAGGGACGCTGTGTGCGCGCCTGACAGCAGTGTGGTGTATGTGGCCAATTCCATGACCTCAGGCAGCATCTCAGTGATATCCACAGCCTCGCAGACCGTGATCGCCACCATCACAGGCGTGCCTTTTGCCACGCACCCGGTCCGCAGCATCCGGGGACTGGCCGTGCCCAGATCCTTTGTTAATCCCACGGCCTGTCCCCGTCGAGCATTTGGGTAACAATACGATACGCGGTTGACCTCGGATAACCGCTGGGCAGACTCCGGCGCACCGGGCCGAGGTCAATGGTCTTGATGGACATCCGGCGCATGAGGATAGTAAACTATGGGGGTATCGTGCTAAAAGGGCAGTATAGAAGCAGAAATCTTACTTCAAAATCCTCTCTGTTCACGCACTGCCGGCTATGGGTAGAAATCGCTGAAAAATTGACTGAGTTTTTTACTTGCGTCTGTTCGGGCGTTAGCGAATGAAAAATTGAGAAAAAATCCTCGGGGGGATCTTCGATGAATAAAAACCAAGCCTTGATCATTGTTCTCATCATTGCTGCTGTGGCTGCGATCTATAGCTACAGTACTTTCCAACGAGCCAAACCATTACCTGTAGCGCAGCAGGCCGGGCCGACCATAAAATCGGCCGGGCCTGCACCGAGAGTTACGCAACCGGCAACGCAGCCTTCACCCGCCGAAACTACCGAGCTTTACGCCCAAGTGGATCAGATCCTGGACCAGGCTGAGCCTGTGGCCGGAACAAAAGAAGCTGACATCAGCAAAGGCCAGTGGGCCAGGGAATACCTGAAGAAATACCAAGGCAAGATTCCGGATGAACTGCTGGACAAGCTCAATAAACTGATGGCTGCTGCTGACCAGGGGGATTACAACGCCTACTTAGCTCTGATTCACGAGCTGATCAATCAGCGCGGAAAGATCACAGACATTCTGGAAGAAATCGCCAATGACAAAACCATCAGTGATGTGTTCAAGCTGCCACTGGCGGAACTGATGGCGGAAACCGGCAGCAAGGCAGCCACCAGTGTGCTGGTGAACCTGACGAACAAGATATTACCGCAAGCTGTGCGCAATGAAGCGATTACTGCCCTGAGCATGGGCAATTACTCGCCAGAGGTCAAGGAAAAAGCCCTGATCACCATTGCCAGGGACCCGGAAGAGAATGTCAACAACCGGGCCATGGCACTGACCTACATCGGCCAGTTCCAGAAGGAAGAGCACCGCACCATGCTGATCGGCATGGTCAAGGAGCCGGAGCTGGACGAAAAGGTCAAGATCGCTGCTGCATACGCCCTGCAGGCGTACACGCAGTACACGGCAGAGACAGCGGCAGTACTGAAAGAGATTGTGGAAGACAAAAACTGTGGCGGTATGCTCAGGGGTGTGGCCATGAAGTCACTGACTCAGGTCGCGCATGATGAGGCCCGGGACAATCTAATCAAACTGATAAAGCAGCAGGACCATCCAACTGCGCGTGCCAATGCAATGTCTTCAGCTCGGAACTATCCGGATCATGAGGTAACTATGGCACTGCTTGATGTGCTGCTTGATGAAAGAGAAGACTTTACTTTGCGTTCAGCTGCCAGTCGAGCAATAGCAAATCGGAGTAAAGACCAAGAAGTAATTAATATGCTCATTGACAAGTTCCAGGAATTAGATGGCTGGGGGGCTGTCTGTGCAGCAAAATTTATTTTTTCTAAACAAAAAGCAACAGAATCATTACCAGCTCTCCGGAAAAGGTTGAATGACAGAGGCAAAATCAGATCTCGTGGTCATAGCGATGAGAGCTCTGGTGCAACTAAATTCGTTTTAAGCTCTATAAAACTCATTGAGGAGGTTGACAATGAGTAAAATGGGTGGAGCCGTTTTGTGCTTGTTAGTTTTGCTGGCTGTACCGGCTTACGCAGAAAACCCCATCTGGCCAGGTGAGATTGGGGATGTGGTATTCAGGGATGGTGCTGCGGGTTCCGTTGCTGAAATTGTTAAAATCTCCGCTACCAAAGGAGAAATGATACTGATACCTTTGGCTTTGGGAGTAGCTGGCTGGGCCATTGGGGACGCGTCTCGATAATTGACAATTGGTGTTTGACGGAGTTGTTGTGAAATGATAATTTTAACTTATGTCCGTAAGTGTTTGCCTGTCATTTGAAAATGTTAGCCGGAACATTGGGCGGGATAGCATTTCCAGAGAGATTGAAGATCTCCGGAAATTTCTGGTGGAGGAATTGAATGAGTCAAATGACAAATATCGAGACGCGTCCCCGACGTCACCCCCCCGACGTCACCCCCAAGAACCGTATGTGCGCCTGGCGTGTCTGCCACATGAAAAAAAAGATCCGACTGCTGTGCAATGTCAAAGGTCAGGTATTCGCTGTCAGACGCCGATTTAGCCACCAGGACTGTGAACCCGCCCGGGGAGATAAAAATACGGCAATAACGGGAATAATCATCCATAAAGAGATTCTACCATGAATTGCCTTGGAGAGCATGATGGCATAGTAAGCAGGTAATGGGTAATGGGTAATGAGTAATGGGGGATGGGGGGGTTCGCCCAATACTCATTACTGTTTACTCATTACCAATCACTGGTTACCGATTTTGCACTCCCCTGCCTTTCCATGTACCATCCTGGCCATGGACATCCGTTTTTCTGTGATTGTGCCCTCAATTCGTCCCCATGCCCTGCGCCGGCTTCTTCTGTCCCTCTCCGGAAAACTCGATGATTGCGATGAACTGCTGGTGGCATCTGATTTTCCTCCTGACTTCAGAGGAATCGAGCCGGCAGACGGAATAAAGCATATCCCTGCCGTCAGAAGCGGACCTGCTGCGGCCCGTAATGCCTGTATCGGGATTGCGCGGGGGACGCATTTCATTTTTCTGGATGACGACACTGTTGCAGCGCCGGAACTGATCAAAGCTTACAGGCGGGCCTTCTTCAATCGTCCTGAGGCATGTGTTGCTGCAGGACCGGTCAGCTTCATGCTCGGTCACGGCTCGTGGGGCCGTTATTTCGCATCCCAGCCGTTCACATGGAAGCCATCGGTGGCAGACAGATCCGCCAGCACATGCAACTTAGCTGTCCGCAACGAGGGAGTGCTGTTTGATGAACGCTTCAGTTTTGCTTTTGAGGATGTGGCTTTTTGCACCCGGTTCAGTGACAGGGAATGGATCTTTGTCAAAGACGCTGAGGTGTTTCACGAATATCCGAGGAACCTGCCGGCCTTCTGCCTGAAATACTTCCGCTATGGCCGCGGGCTGGCTGATTTCCGGCGCATATACACAAGCGAGGGGAAAAAAGGCATAGCACTGCCGGATACGCTACGCGCTTATGCCTCATCAGCGGCTCCGGCAGACTTCGTGCGCTTCACAGGCCTGGAAATCATGAAATATTGGGCCTATTACCTTGGGTATGTTAGCGGAAAAGTAATTTACCGCCGACCGGTCAAGTAAGCAGCGGTCCGGCAACCAGTCAAAAGCTGCCCTCAATCTAATTACTGCCTGGAACAGGCTGCCCGCTTATCTTGATCTTATACTGCTCGTAGCGCTTCTGGTCTTCAAGGTCTTTGATATAGCGCTTATCACCCATGGCAGCCAGTTTTTCCTTGGCGTCCTGAATGCGGTTCCCGTAATCATAGATGACATTTTCATATGCGCTCTTGGCCATCGGGTCATTATGCAGGGATTCATGGAACAGACCCATGAAGTATTGAAGGTCATCAGACCAGGCGCTGAGGTAGAAAAGAATGATCGCTCCCACGAGAATGGCGATCGCTCCCTTGACTTGATCCATTGTTGTCTCCTTTCGGCTGCTGCTGAAAATCGTGTCATTCTGTTGCTGTGAGGATTATAACAGATTCATCATGAGACTGGAAGAAGGCCGATCAAGCCTCAACCAGTTCACCTTTCAGCGCCCAGTGACCCGCTGATTTGATCCTGACCTGCGCGAATCTGCCGAGCTGTTCCTTGCTTCCCTGGAACAGCACAACCCGGTTGTGAGTGTCATGGCCGAAGATCTGTCCTGGTGCCCGTCCGGTCATGCGCTCAGCCAGCACACGCGTGATAGAGCCTGCGAGCTCTGCGTGCTTTTCAGCCGTGATGCTTTCCTGCAGGGATAGAAGCTGCTGCAGGCGCGCTTTTTTGACTTGATCCGGCACCTTGTCGGGTAATTTCTGCGCAGCAGTTCCCGACCGGTCTGAATAGATGAAAACGAACAGGCCGTTGAACCTGATCCGTTCGACAGTAGCGATTGTTTCTGAAAAATCGGATTCGGTTTCTCCGGGAAATCCGGTAATGATATCAGTGGTAACGCTGGCTCCGGGAACTGTGTCTCTTATCTGACTGACAATGGCTTCGTAACCTTCCACTGTGTAGCGGCGATTCATCAGGGACAGAATCCGGTCTGAGCCTGACTGCATCGGCAGGTGAAAGTGTCTGCTGATCTTGCTGGAAGCCGCGACAGCCTCGGCGATGGAAGGGGTGAAATCCAGCGGCTGGCTTGTCATGTAGCGCACCTGGAAATCACCCGGAATGGCAGCAACAGCGGCTAAGAGTTCAGCGAAACAGATCTCTCCGCCCGGTTTGAGGCCGTATGAATTCACATTCTGCCCAAGGAGCACGATCTCACGGACTCCATCATTGACTAAGCTTGCTGCTTCGGAAAGTATTTCCTTTGCTGGACGCGAGATTTCCCTGCCGCGGGTAAAAGGCACGATACAGTAAGAACAGAAATTATCGCAGCCCTTCATAATCGAGATCCAGGCCCTGAAAGTGTTTTTGCGCAGCGAGGCTCTGTTGTCCGGAATAAAGGCGCGTTCCTCAAATTGGCCCGCCTGCCGGGTATTAAAGGCTTCTCTGACGATGACCGCCACATCATCGATGTCCTGGGTGGTAAGCACAAAGTCTATGTGCGGAATGATCTTCAGAAGGTCCTGCCCGCGCAGCGAGGCTAAGCATCCACAGCAGCCGATGATGGTTTCACGGTTTTTTTTCAGGCGCTTGAGATGGGTGAGCTGACCAAATGCGCGCTCTTCAGCTGATTTCCGCACCACACAGGTGTTGACAAGCACCACATCCGCATTTTCAGGGCTGTCCGCGGGGGTGAATCCGGCGGCTGCAAGGCGGCCCGCGATGTTTTCGCTGTCGTGCTCGTTCATCTGGCAGCCGTAAGTAACTATGAAAAAACTGTGTGTCATGTGGCTGTCGCTCTCCGCGTGGGGCTGTTATTTTTTGCTTTTGAAAAAGGTTAAAAAATCGATAAGCTGAGGGTTGCCTGGTTCATACTTCAGGGCTTCTTCCGTATAGCTGATGGCTTTGTTTAAGGACTCCGGGTCTTTCCTGATCTCCCAGAGATTGTAGTACACGATGCCAAGATTGGCGTAAGCGTCAACATAATCCTTTTTGTATTCAATGGCTTTTTCGAAGCTGGAGATGGCTTTGTCGTATTCCGCCTGTTCGGTGTAGATGACACCAATGCTGGAGTGAGCCCTTGGAACAGTCGGGTCGATGGTGAGGACTTTTTTGTAAATATCGAGGGCCGAGAGAAAGTCTTCAACATTATAGAAGGCTTCAGCCAGTTTCAGGTGGGCATCGACATTATTCGGCTCAAGAACAAGGGCGTTCCTGATCGAGTCTACAGCGTCCTCATACTGGTGGATTTTGATGTATTCGCATCCAAGCAGGAAGAATCCCTCGAAGGATTTGGGGTCAAGGCTGATGGCCTGGCGGTATTCCGAGATCGAGCGGGTGAAGTTGTTCATGGCGCTGAAGCATTTACCCATCATTACATGGGCTGCTGCTGAATTCGGATCAATCGAAAGCGCGACCACCAGTTCTCCGATGGCGTCTGTGTAGAATTCCTTCCGGTAAAGCATTTCAGCGCGGGCTATATGGAAATCGGTCGAATCGAACTGATACGGCCGCAGTTCCTGCTCAGCCATTTCTTTGCGCAGGTCTGAGAGGAAATTCCGGTATGAACTTGGAGCGCGATCATATGCCTCTTCGAGGCAGGCCAGGGCCTTGTCTTTCCGGAAGGTCATCATGTGTGCATAGGACAGGAGATAATAGGAAAACCAGAAGTCCGGGTTGCCTTCCCGGGCCTTTTCCAGGTAATAGAAATATCCGTATGAATAGCTTGCCAGTTCGCGTTCCTGGCGCTGGGAAAATTCGATGAATTTTTCTTCATCGATTTTCTGCTCGGCCATCAGGCTGAAAACAGCCTTTTCGCGTTTGATGCGGTACTGCAGGCCCTTAGCCATGACAGCGATCTCGCTCACAGGATCAATATCCAGTATCTGCCCGAGCAGAAGCCCGGCACTGTCATAATCGCGCAAAAGCAGCATCTGGTTGGCGAGCAGCAGACGGGCCAGCTGATCTGCCGGGTTGAATTCAAGAGTTTTCAACAGGCAGTAACGGGACAGGTCCTCGTCTCCGGCGATGAAATAAATCTCCCCCAGGCGGCGGTAGGCGATCGATGATCTGGGAGAATGGGAAACTGTGGTCTTATAATAGGATTCTGCTGAATCGATGTCTCCGGTTTCAAACTTGTGTTCAGCCAGTTCGAGGTATTTGCGGGCATCAGTCTTGATGACAGTCACAGGCTCGCCAAAGGTGTCCACTCGCTCCCAGTCCTGCTTCAGGCCGATGGTTTTTTTCACAGGGCGTTTATCATCGAACATTTTTTTGAATTCTTCCCAGCGTTTTTCTTCGACCAGCCCGATCAGCCGCCGTGCTTCGGTATTTTCCGGTTCGATCTCCAGGACTTTCTGGATGGCGAACATGGCTTTGTCCCACTGTTCATTCTCCACATGGTACTTGGCGTTGTAATAGTAATTCCGCAGGTCCCATTTCCGCAAAATGAGGATGAGCTGCTCATTGACGACTTCCGGTTCAGCCGCTGAAACCGGAAGAACAGTCAGAAGCAGTAAAAAAACAGCGGTCAGCTTCATTCTTTCATGCCTGAGCGGGCCACACCTTCGATGAACTGCTTCTGGGCCGCGAAAT
>JAQTRI010000504.1 GCA_028711905.1 Candidatus Wallbacteria bacterium
AACAGATTCTGGCGATCGACAGGGATAATGCCCCGGCTCTGGAAAAAGCCGCGCATGCAGCAGCATCGCTCGGCAAATGGAAAGTAGTGAGCCGGCATTTGTCCGGGCTGAAAAATCTTAATCCCAATAACCCTGAAAGTTATTTTGGTCTTGCCGAGGCTGACATTCATCTTGAAAGACCTGAAGCGGCTGTTGCCAATCTCTGCCAGATCCTTGAACGCTTCCCGATGTTTCTCAACGAAGTACTGCAGAGGCATGGAAGATTTCTGTCGTTTCCAGGATATAAGGATTTTGCCCCCAGATTAGTTGAAAAAGCCCTGTCCATGCTTAAACATTCCGGAGATGTTGAAGCTGCTGAAAGTATTTTGCGCGATAGTTGCGTTAACTTTCCCGAAGTGGAACAGTTCCGTCTGGAACTGGCTGAACTGTTAAACCTCAAAGGCCGGCACACAGAAGCGCTGGATCAGCTCCGGTCTGTGAGCGAAGAGAACCGGGCCAGGGCCGCAGCCTGTGCTAAGTCGATTTTTGAAAAGACGGCAGACATAAAAGCGCTGGACCTTCTCTACAATTTTTGTACCGGCTCTGAAAAATGGAGAGAAATTCTCCGTCTGGCCAGACGGAAAATTCAGTTTGACAAGAGAGACGGTGACTATTACTTGTTGCAAGCGGCATTTTTTCAGGCTGCGGGGGATGCGTTACACACTGTGTTCTGCTATGGCAGAGCCGCTGCATGCGGGTATCCGGGAAAGGCGATCGAAGCTCTTCGATCATTAAAGGCTGATTCCTCGATTCTGCATTATGCCGATTTTGTAAGGATGAGGGCGGCTCTGGCTCATGAATTCAAGGAAGAATTCTTAAGAGGCATTCCCGGACTTATGCTTGTTTTTCCAAGGGCAGGGAAGATCCTGGAGTTGTTTTTCTCAGCCAGAAAATTCTGGGAGTTCGACCGGCAGTGTTATGAAAAGCTTCATGAACTGGCAGGGGAAAACCAGCTTAACCCGAATATTCAGGCAGCATATGGGTTCAGATCCTTTGTGTCCGGTGATCTGGTGATGGCAGAAAAAAGCCTGTCCAGGGCTTCGCAGGTCCATCCTAAATCCGGGGTAATTTTCAGGATTATGGCGGAGTTTCATCTTGAGTGCGGCCGCTTTGAAAATGCAGCTGAAGCTGTTTCACGAGCCAGGTTTCTGTCTCCGATGTCTCCTGCGATCAAAAGTTTGCGGGATACAATCTTTCAGAAACTGCTGGACAAAAATATTACTGAGTGCAAGGCTTTACTTTCCGGAAAAAAACTTTCCACGGTTCCGGTTCTTTCCGGAAGCAGCAAAATTGAAGCTCTTCCCGGACCATTCTACAAGAAAAATTCTACCGACAGGCATGACAGGCAGTCGGTTTCTTTATTTCTGGCGAAAAAGTATAATGACAAAGGTTTATTCGAGGAGAGCCTGAAGATTCTTCCGAACACAGCAGGTCTTTCTCCTGGAAGGCGTTGTGGAATACTTATGCTTCAGCTGGAAGCGTGCTCCGGTTCAGGGTATATAGACCTGGTGGCGGAAAAATCCGCAGCGCTTGAAAAAGAATTGTCGGGTATGAGTGAAAAAGACTCTTTTCGCTTTCGTTACCGCCTGAAACGGATGATGAGGAATAGAGCCTGATCCTTCTAAATTTACGGAAAAAAAAGACAGAGCTCCAAAGAAGCTCTGCAAAAGTTGGGGGGAACGACTTCTAGTGTTTCTAAGTGATGTCCAGTTTCGGTGTTGTAAATCCTTTGATGCCCCTGAAGTAAACGACGAATTCACAATTGGGGCATTTGAGGATATTGTTATCTCTCTGCGGGATTCTCACAAGTTTTTTATGGCAGAGCGGGCATACCATCGCGTTCACCTCTTTTTCCGTCTTGATCAAATATGGTATCGGTGATAGTTGCGATTTCTTTATAGGATTAATTTCTGAATTTACTTTTAGAAGGAATTCCTTTATCATCATCAGGAAATGTCCGATGACGGAGCGGGCTTATTACGCCCGTGAGATCTTCAGAAACAAATCGAAAGAGCGAGGATCGAAAATGAAGGTACTTGTCCTGGGACGGGGAGGAAGAGAGCACTCAATTGTCTGGAAAACCTCCAGAAGTCCCCTGGTGAAAAAAATTTATTGCGCCACAGGAAATGCGGGGATCGGGGACCTTGCCGAACTGGTCAACATCAAGGCCGAGGATATCAAGGGTATTTTTAATTTCGCGCGGACTAATCGCATTGATTTGACTTTAGTGGGACCGGAAGTTTCACTCACAGCTGGAATAGTTGACCTGTTCGAGTCTGAAGGGCTTAAAATTCTGGGACCGGGAAAGGTTGTGGCCCAGCTCGAAGGATCCAAGGCTTTTGCCAAGAATCTGATGCAGAAATACAACATCCCGACAGCCATGTTCGGATCGTTCTCTAATGAGCAGGACGCCTTTGAATACATCGAAAAAGTTGGCGCGCCTCTGGTGATTCGTGCTGATGGTCTTGCTGCCGGAAAGGGGCTGATTGTCGCTAAGGATGAAATCACGGCAAAGCTTGCTGTGAGCGTGATGATGAAAGACAAAGTTTTCGGCGAAGCGGGCAGGAC
>JAQTRI010000101.1 GCA_028711905.1 Candidatus Wallbacteria bacterium
GGCCTTTACAGAACAGGACAAGCAGGAGCTGATCAAGATGATGGAGAAGTCCATTCCTAGATCTATTAGAAGGGATTTGGAAAGAGCTGAGAAGATTCATCATAAGGTGGAAAATGCCAAAACCGCTGTCGAGAGGGACATTACCAGAGTCATATGGACCAGGGATTACTTCAAGGAATTGATCGGAAGAGTGCCTGACCGAGCGCTGATTGTGCTGAACGGGCTAGTCCAAGAATCCGAAGCCTTTTTTAAAAACAGGATAAAGTACAGCGCATATCAGGATCTATGGGGTCAAATCCGTAACGATCAGGAGCATATTGCAGGGCTCCAACCTCTCCTGATCGCCACGATCCACGATCGCACTATGCCTGACAAGGTCAGATTGGATAATCTTGAAGCGTTGAGTAAAACCGATCTCCAAGAAAGCTCGAAATTAATCGGTGAGATCGTCACAGATCCCAAAGCCTCGGCGTATCTCAAGAAAATTGCCGTTTCCTTTGTGTCCTGCACCGATAAAGAGTCGGCATTACAGATTTTCAAGTTAGTAGTTGACTTGAGGGACATGGTCCTGTTGCATCAGATCCTGAGCGGCATCGACGAGTTTTTCTCACCTGAAGCCAAGAGTTTCCTCCAGTACTTGATGCAAAAAGAACCGAAACTGAACAGAGATTGCCTGCAGTTAACCGAGAAAGCGCTGCGGACATATGACGGCTTTCGTTATGAAAAAATCGTCAATGACACGCTGAAAACGAATCATGAGAGGGGCGCGGCCCTGCTTCAACTGGCGAAAATCAACGGCTACAGCGCTGAGGTCTATGTCAGGCAGTTCATCCAGTCGCCGGACGCCCAGTTGCATCAGTACGCAGTGCGGGCGGCATTGTTCACACATGCGTCTGATATCCAGGATCTGCTGATCGGCCAGCTGGACCAGCTACGAATAGACGGCAAAGAGATTGTCGACGTATTAATCAAGATCAACCAACCGGAAATTCCGGGAAAAGTTGCTGCGGTATATGACAGATTGAACGATGCCGCAGCGATCGATCTGATTAAGCTGTTTCAGAGTTATGGATATGTTGATGCCATACCGCTTATGAGGGCGCGGATCAATGAAACCGGGGAAAGTCATCACAGGGTCCGATCTAAACTCACAGAAGCGATCAGGGAATTGGAGAAAACGCAGAGATCGATGAAACCAGGTGTGCAAATTGACCAGCCTGAAAAACCGATAAAATCGGATTCAGACATTGCTCAACCGGAAGTGCAGGAGGAGCCAGATCAGAAAATTGCTCAGCCTGTTGCTGACGTCCTCACCGATGAGAGAATTGGAACAGGGATGCCGGCCCGCCAGGATTTAAAGCCGTCTGTTTTCAATCCTGTTCAAAACGCCGGTACGCAAAGTGTTCCTTCATTAAAAAACAGCGTTTTTGCGCCGTCTCAGGATGCTGTTGAGACCATCTTCAATCAAAATCAGACTTTCCGTTATGTGTCTGAATCAAATAGAATCTCCGCAGAAATCGACGCTAACAGCAAGATCTTTTTATATCAAAAACCCAAATCAGTAGTGCAAACAGTAATTGTGAGCATTGAACCTGATGACAGACGCATCAGCCTGGCACAATGGCAAATTATTAATGCCGCTGGAGTATACAGATTCAGCGATGAAAAAGAAACGCACATTACAGGTACCACTTATGAGATCGAATTCACCGATATACCGGGCTGGATTAAACCCAAGAACATCATCGGGAGCAGTAATTCCACAGAGGTCAGGCTGAAGGCCAGGTACATCGAAAACGAGGAAAAGTAATGGGTGTCAGCCCTGCAATGGCATATAATGAAGAAAGAACCCGGCTGGCTGACAAAAGGCAGGGGATGATGTGAAAGAAAGAAGACTCATATCATGAGATATTGAAAAAGGGGGAACAATGAAAAGCAGTACTTTGAATGGTCTTCTTGTGTTTCTTTCCCTTTCATGCATTTTCTCTCCACTGTGCTGTGCAGCAGGTTATGGACCTGTGTACATAAGCATCAAACCTGGAGTTAATGCAATACATGGTTACTTTTATTTATCCTGTGATCAGCAGGAGGTTTTCGATCGGTTCAGACCTTCCGAAAAAATCATGCCGATCAAGACACCTGATGGAAAAGTGAAACTATTAGGCAAGCCTTCATACAGATTCTATCTACCGGCAGGATTCACCTACGAAATCGAGTTTCCCTCGATGATCGAATCGATTAAGCCGGCCAATGTCGTATTCAACCTGGCCAGTATAGGAAAAACTGTTGAAGTTGAGTACAAAGAGGATACAGCCCTGAAAAATGCTCCAAAAAGAAACCTGACGGTTGTCATCAAGCCCGAGGAAATTGCCCATCTCGTAACATGGCACTTTGCGGATATGGCGCCCATGGTAGCTTTAGGCACCAACAGGACTTTGCCCCTGCCGGCCGGTTTAAAGTACCGGATCGAGTTCTCCGATCTCCTGGGATGGAAAACCCCGAAGCGAATTGAAGACGAAATCCGCGATAAGGATGTGAACATATCGGTTGAGTACCTGAAGGATGATGCCAGCGTAAAAAAACTGGAAGGCAAAATCGACGAACTGATAATCAAGCATTCGGACCGCACAAGCAAGGAAGTTATGCAGGTCGTCAAAACACTTGTGCTTGCCGCCCCGACGATGAGTTTATCGTCCCCATTCGGAGGCGGGCAGGTGAATGAACAGGATGTGCAGCTTTTTGCGGAAAATTTCTGGACCGCTCTCGCCTTCTGCCTGGATGTGATGCAACTGGAAGGTATACCCCCGATGGCAGTCATGTTCCTGAATCCGTTTGCTCAGAAAGTGCCGGCCAATGGAGTGAAGCCGGTGTTTGATTACATCATGGACAGTAAGAAAGACCTTAAAACCAGGTATGCCGTATTGGAGCACGTTACCCGGAATTCCGAAGCTGACGCGGTAGCACCATTCCTGTTGAAAATGACTGAAAAAACCAGCGACCCCAAGCTGAGAAGCGCTGCCGGTTTTGCCCTGTGGGTTAACGATTTTTTCGTCGGTTACTCGACATGTACGGAATCGTTACGGATTAAAAAAAGACTGCTCGAAGTGCTCAATGACAAGAACGACGAGCTATACAATCACTTGCTTCGGTTAGCGAGCAAGGAATCGATGCAGCGCTATCTGAAGTTCATTGCCACAGACACCCGCTTCAGCGCAGCAGACAAAGCTCTGGCTCTGTCGCTGATCCCCCAGCAGGAAAAAGAGGAGATGGGGAAAAGTGATGAAACGAAAGCACGGGAATTGATCGAAAAAATCGAGTCGGTGGTTTCTATGCTGGAGAAAAGCAGGGAGAATATTGGTGATGATTTTAGGGGAACGCTGGGATCGATCAAAGAATTGGCTAAGTTCGACATGGAAAAAGCTGCAGACTTTCTGGCTCGTAGTCTTGACTTAAATGGTGAGTGCTATGATAAAAGATACATAGTGTATGACACTTATGACATTAAGAACACAGCGATTATCGACAAACTGTTTTCATACCTTGTATCTGAGGACAGAGGATCTGATATCTGGCGGGGAGCAATAACCTCACTGACAGAGCATCCTGATGAAAGCACTTCCCGGCGATTAAGGGATGTTCTTGCGAGCACTACGGATGATATGAAATGGTGCCATTTGGCTGGTCATATCATCAAATGTGGTGATCAAGAACTGACACCGATCATCAAGGAGAGGTTGAAGCTGACCACGGACCTTAGTGTTGAGCAGATTTGCCGGCAGTATTTCAAGAAGTTGAACAGTGGTGGCAAAACAGCGGATGCATTCCGTGGCTCTGATGCGACAGCAAAACCGCCTGTTGCTCAAAGTGAGTCTGTTGATGATGATCCAGCCAGAGTGTCGTTTTTGAGTGCCATTGATCTTGGTGATTTGGGCCGGGTAAAGGCATTGGCAAAAAAGGGTGTCGATTCGAACGCCAGAGACCGACTGGGGCGTGTGCCGGTAAGCCGGGCCATCCTGAATACACGTTATGAAATCGCAGAATGGCTGTTACAAAACGGGGCTGATTGTTCGCTTGAATCAACGGATTCCCCCGGTTTTTCCATACTGATGCAATCCTGCGAATCAGGATGCGACAAGCTCCTTGCCATCCTGCTGAAAAAGGGCGCTGACCCGAACAAAAAGTATCCACATTTCGGTGCAGCGTTGCTGTGCGTGGCAGATCGCAACGAAGACGAGCGCAAACTGATCCTTAAGGCCTTGTTGAAGTATGGCGCAAATCCGGATTATGAAGATAACTCTTATACCACCCCGCTGATCGCTGCCTGCGACGATAAGATTCTGGAAAATGTCCAGGCCTTGCTCCGGGCTGGAGCAGATCCGAACCGTAAAAACAGAGATCATGACACGCCTCTGATTGTGGCAATCAAAAGCTGTTTCGGGGATACAGCAGTGATCGAAGCGCTCCTGGAAAAGAGGGCGAATCCCAACCTGGCTGGCGAATTTGGCATCACTCCATTGATGGTTGCCGCCAAGATGGATGAGTGGATCGGGAAAAAAGTAGTGCCCTTGCTGCTCGAAAAAGGTGCGGATCAGAAAGCTGCCGACATTGACGGCTGGACAGCTCTTGATTATGCTCAAAAAGCTGGGAATCCGGAAATCTGGAACATGATCGATCTCCATGTGCCGCCTGATGCGGAAAAACAAGACGTTGATGCTGCAGCTCAGCGCGCAGCAGGTTATGGCTCTGTGACGATAAGCATCGGCCCTGCCAAAGCGATTAACGCCGGTGCGCGGTGGAAGTTTAAAGGCGAGGGATTTTGGAGATTCAAGCAGGATGGTGGAATGCACAAGTCAGGATCTACTGCAGAGATCGAATTCAGGAATGTGTACGGCTGGATAGCGCCTAATAGCATCAAATGCACAATAGAAAACTCTTTAGTCGAAATCGTGAAGGAATATCAATACAACTGTTCGAACCTGACTGCGTTTATCCTGCCTGAAGATGCGATACATGATTGCGCTGAGTGGAGGGTGGTAGGGGAAAAAGAATGGCATCAGAGCGGAGATTTCGTTCCTGTCACCAAAGGATCATTTGAGGTTGAATACAAAGAGATAAGCGGTTGGACTACGCCTGCCAAAAGAAAAGGTACTTTAAAAGACGAGGCTATGGAACTGAAACCTGTTGTTTATCAACCGATCTACTACAATTTCACAGTTATTGCTTTAAACAGGGAACAGCTGCCGGAAAACGCTAAATGGAAACTCGAAAATGAACAATCCTGGCACAGTTTGGGAGAGAAGGTGCCCTTACGATTCGGAGATGAACTGAAGTTACAGTTTACAGAAGTCCCTGGTTACAAGGTGCGTGTATACAGTGCTGTTGAATTCATGAGCAGTGAAGACAAAACCGTACAAGTGAAGTATATAAAGGATGAGTGACAGGGAATTCAGAGGATACCCCGTATCTATACATTGGAGCCCGGCCTCAGCCTTGCACATGGCGCACAACGATCATGAGGTTTGGATGTCAGGCACGATGAACGAAACTTCGAAAGCAAAAAAGCCGAAGGGCACAAACACCTGAGAACTGCCCAGTGAATTTAGTGAGGAAGCTGGTTGGTTTCCCAGAGGGACAATGGAAAGCATCAGTTTGAACGTTTTATCAGGATTAGCAGAGATCGTTGCACCAATCTATCTTTTATTTCTATCTCCAACTTCACTGATCTATTTTAAGCAGAAATCCAGATTTTCCTTACCGGTCGTTACGCTGATCTTTGCAGATGCAATTCTGACTAGCTATTTCATCAAAGTCATTTTTCTAAGTCTACTTAGGATGTCTATCAGTATGTTCAGCTACACCGATGCATTGTGGGTGATTGGAGCTGTCCTGAAGGGGGCCTCTGACTTGGTGCCGCTGGTTCTGTCCGGGATCAAAATGCTGATGAATGTGTCGTCCATGCAGGATGGGATCGAGGCTGCTGAAAAAAGGAGGAATGCTTCCCCGGCTTCTGAACCCCTCACCCCGCATTCTAAACAGAGCGTAAAGTTCTACGATATGCGGATCGCATCAGTCATCAGTTCCGGCATTGATCTGCTGACTGGCGATTTAACAGTCTTTCTTTTTATACCTGTAGTTTTTGCGTGTATGGCATCTATCGTGACCAGCGCTTGCACCAACGGCCCTGAATCCGCTCATAAGCTCGCCGTGAGTTTTGCCTACAATACAGCAATGCTCCTGCTCAGGGTTGCCTTTCTTTACATAGCGTACAGGCAGGCCTTCAGGAGCGCGACCGGAAAAAAAGCAACGGATGCACTATCCCCTGCAGTGATGCTATTTTATCTTTTCCTGTCCCTTGTACTCATGACAGGAATAAACATGTTATCCTTCAAGCTGAACGTTCTAAATATCTATTTTAGCGCGGTTTTTCTTTTCATCGGGCCATTGATTGCTTGTGGCGGGCACACCCCTTTGAAGGCTTTTTACCGCAGCATGGAAATCGTCAATCAGCATATCTACAAATGGGTGTTTGTATTCCTGATCATGGGGTTTCCCGGTTTCTTGATACATAATGTACTGATCTGGTGGATGATTAATGCCAATGGCAAACCCATAGCACAGCCAGGCAGCTTGCAGTATCTTTTAGTCCATCAAGCGCAGCTGTTATCTACTGTTCTGGGGGAAATCTTAAAACTGTGTATCGTTACAAATGCTTATGTGTTTCTGTTCGGGCAAAGCAGTGTGCCGGAAAATGACGAGGGCTGTTTCACCGTTCCCAACGCCCCCGAAAAATAAGGGTTTGAATGTCAGGCGCAAGGGGGGAGGCAGGGAACGATGAAAACAGCAGGAGTTGAACGCCCATGATCTGGAAATGCCCATGCGGGGAAGTCAATGTCGGGGCTGCCAAGGAGTGTCGCAAGTGCGGGGTGGCGTTCAGCGATGATTTGATTGTGAAAAAGCAGTCCAAATCCGCTGCCCAAGGCAAGGATCATTCCGCAGCTTCAGAAACCGGCCAAGCAGGAAAGCAAGAGCGTACCAGCATAAAGAAATTGAATCCATCTCCTAGCCCCAAAAAAGTTTTCATGCTGAAGCTTGTCAAACGATTGCTGCAAGTATTCTTCATTTTAGTCTTCGGATATCTTTTCTCGTTTTACGGGAAGCTCGTGCTTGAATACTGCAATCTGAAATCAACAGCGATCAGGATCGAAAAATACAACAAAGACAAACAGGCCTGCGATCAAAACATTTTCAGGATCAAAAACCTTTGTTCCGAATACCTGATCCGGTTCAACAAGCCGGCGGAGCAGTACTCGGAACTGGAAAGCCTGAAACCGGGCGCAACATTCCAATGCCCGGCTAGAGGACAGTATCAGATCAAAAGGGATGGAAAACGAACGGAAATCATCTGCAGTTTTCATCACGATTACGCCAATTTTCCCAGATACCCCGCCAGATTTCAGGCATATCGTTCCCTGCCGGCTCCCACGCTGTCTTTCATCTGGCCGATGCTTTTCAATCTGACCCTGGCCGCGATCCTGGCCTTTCTGTGCATAGGTCTGGAACTATTCCAGGACCCGGCCGAAGAAGCAATTCCGCGCAGGAACAACGGCTGGAAGCTGCCTCTGATCCTGATGGTTCTAACGCTTGCCGTTCCAACGATGCTGACATTCCTGTCCCTTCTAACGCCATGGATGGAACTGTTTCCTGACCGGCTCGCACACAAAAAAATCGCTAAAGAATGCAGAGCCTACATCCGCACAGTCGAAAGCTGTCTGGAAATGTACCTGATGGAGCACGCTGCCGTCATGGTACCCGAAAAAATGGACGACATCTCCATGTACATCTGCTCCCAGAGGTTGCCTGTCTGCCCAACCGGTGCTGATTACCGGATCAAGGCCACCGGGGAAGGCGCTTTTTTCGTGTACTGCCCTGTGCACGGCGACGTTTCCGGGAACCACCCGCCGAAATCCGTTTCCGACAACGCCCTGATCAACGCCCTTTACGACTGGGAACTGGGGAAGGAGTTCAGCTATCCGGGGTATGAGCAGGCTAAAAAACTGATCGTTGAAAGCCAGGACATCGATCAGCCGGATGCATCGGGAAGGACTCCGCTGATGCTGGCCATCATTTTCGGCAAGCCCGATCTGGCAGCAATGCTCATCGAAAGGACGGACCTCAACAGGCGGGATATGGACAATTACTTCGCCCTCACCTATGCGGTAAAAAAGGGATACCTGGATTTGGCTGAACAGATGATCGCCAAGGGGGCCGACCCTGTGGCGTTCGACCAGAGCGCTGAAAGCCTTCTGCTCATCGCCATTGAAAACGGGGCCAGGGACTTTGCCGGCCGCCTGCTGGACCGCGGCGCTGCTGCCAACGGCAGAGGCGGATACGGCTATACGGCGCTGATGCACGCCGCCCGACAGAACTGGCCAGACATGGTCGAGAGGCTTCTCGGCCTGGGTGCGCCCCTGGAGGCTGAAAACGACGGCGGGTCCACAGCCCTCCAGGTCGCCTGCACCAGCCGGGCTTTCGCTGCTGCCCGCACGCTGGCGGACCATGGTGCCGACATCAATCATCGCAACAGGGAAGGTGATACTGCCTTGATGCTCTCGCTCGGCAGCAGGTATGGCGCCAGGGCCGAGAAAGCGGGCCTTGAGTTCGCAGGATTCCTGATCGGAAAAGGCGCAGACATCAATTGCCAGGGTAAGTATGGCAGCACCCCTCTGCTTGATGCGCTCCATTATGGTTATCGCGAGATCGCGGATATGCTGCTGGCAGCGGGCGCGAACCAGAAAAAAACCGGCAAGGATCAGGATGTCGCCCTGCTTTACGCGGCGGGAAGCGGCTTTGCCGACATCGTTGAAAGACTGGCAACTGAAGGATACGATCTCAATGTCAGAGATTACAATCAAAGAACCCCGCTGATCGCAGCTGCCGGTTCAGGCCATGCTGAAACCGCCAAAGTCCTGATCGCCAAGGGTGCAGATATCGGATTGTCCTGTGAAGATCGCATGACCCCGCTGATACTCGCGCTACATCGCGGGTACATTGAAACTGCGGCTGCCTTGAAAACTGCAGGCGCGGATTTTGAAAAGGAATATGCTGAATATACGAAAAAACGCAGGCAGGGGAAGTAATCCAAGCTCTTAAACCGATGGTTTGAATGTAATGCACGAAGAACGAGGCAGGGAGATGAAAATGAGGAAGCAGGGGACAAGAGGATTTGCCGCGCATGAATAGCAAAACCTGGTTGTTTCTGATCGGCATCTGTTCCCTGGCAGGTCTGCTCATACGCCCTGTATTTCCCGGCCTGGATGTCGTTTTCATTGCTGTTGCCGTATGCCTGGCCGTGCTTGCGGCTATCGCCCTGGTTCTGACGCAGATGGTGGATCAGCTTCAGGAGCGCGTGGACAAGGGCGTTTTGTTCGGCGAACCGAGCGCGCTATTTCCAAATAATACCGGGTTGCAGGAACCTGCCGGTTCAGCTGAATTGCCCCCGGAAGCCTCTGAATCTGATGAAGATGCGGATGATGATGATGCTTCTGGCAGCGTCCTGCGGCCTGAAAAAATCGATTTAGTACATGAAAATGAATTGCCGGTCAGGCTTCCGTTCAGGTTCAGGCTGTACCGCCAGCTGCCCGTGATTCTTTGCTTGGCCTTGCCTATATTGATCATGTTCTTCATGGGCAATCCCAACTACGCTGCCTATTCATACTTCGGAGCCATACTGGCTCTTGCATACCGATACGGCAGGTATATGCATCCTCAAGGACTCAGCGTGGTGAAACACCTGATGATTCTTATACTGGAATCAGTACTCGTACCTGTAGCATGGGCAATCCTTGTAAGAAGGTTTTCTGTGTCGTTCGATCACAGCATGCTGCCCATGGAGCTGGAACTGCCTGGGTGGCCGGCAGCAGCTGTTTACACGTTTCTCTATGCTGTAGGATGCTTGATTTTTCTCGCGCTGCATCAGCGGCGGGTGGCTATGTTGATCGGGGAAAACTCTGATGTGTCGGGATAGCTTAGGTAGCTGGCGGATAAGGCAGGATAACATGACAGGAAAATCGCAGGATCAAAAATCATTCATAAAC
>JAQTRI010000102.1 GCA_028711905.1 Candidatus Wallbacteria bacterium
CATCGGGGCTGGTGCGGTGATCGCTGGAGTTCTTGAGCCTCCTTCTGCCGAACCTGTCAGAATCGGCAACCATGTCCTGATCGGCGCGAACGCTGTCGTGCTGGAAGGCGCGCTCGTAGGGGACAACAGCGTAATCGGAGCCGGCAGCGTGGTCACCCGCACGATACCGGCCAATTCCGTGGCCATCGGTTCGCCTGCCCGCGTTGTGAAAACCGTTGATGAAAATGTCAGGGATAAAACCCGATTATTGGCCGAATTGCGGGAATTGTAGGGGCGAATAATTACCCTGAACTGTTAATCGGCAAAGCCGATGTTACAGTCCAGGGGCCCCGCCCCAACCATGAATATTCCGCGAGGCAATTCCATGAAAATTGCATTATGTGTCACCATTTTTTTCGTATCCCTGGCCCTGGCCCAGGAAAACAACCCGTCTTTCCCAAGGCCTGTTCCGCCTGTTCCCCCGATTCCCCCTTTACCGCCCGGGGCATCTGAAGGATTCGATTCCCTTGATGCCAATAAGGACGGCCGGGTGACACGGGAGGAATTCGAAGACCGTTTCAGGAAAAACCCGCAGCACAGCAACCCGTGGCAAAAAGCGAATCATCCCCCTGGTGCACCAAATGTTCCTGCAGCCGGCTTGCAGCTTCCGGTCAGGCCTGAGCCCGGGATTTACGGGCACAGCATCTATTATGCCGTCAGCACTGACGGCCTGGAATTCGCCAGTGTAGGGGCGAATAATCATTCGCCCGTCCTGGAACACGCATCTGTGCCTGACGCGCTGCTGCAGCCGGACGGCTCATTCTGGATCTATTTCGTCAACGGCGAGCCTGGGAAACATGGCATCTGGGTGGCTAAACCCGATGATAATGGGGTGTATCAAAAAACTGCGGCCATCAGCCTGCCGTCTTTTGCCGGGGACATCGGAGAAAGCTGGGGTGTTGATCCGGACATTGTCAGGCTTTCTGACGGCAGCCTGCAACTGACTTATCTCGGGAATTTTGTCACAGGTCCCCAGAATCCGCAGAAACAGAGCTTCAGTTCTATCCGGGCCGCGTTTTCCAGAGACGGCCTGAATTTTACCTCTGCGGTTGAACTGCTGAAAGCCCCAAAAGCCGCTGATCCTTCATTACTGGTTGTGAAACCGGATCTATGGCTGCTCTGCATGGTCGGTGAAGGGGTGCTTCTCTCCACAAGCACGGACGGGAAAACCTTTTCTCCGGCGACAGCCACTCTACCCATGCCGCGCATTCCCGAACTTGTGCTTCTGCCTGATGGACGCATCGGGCTGTACATCGCCGAGTCCATGGGCATAGTGCGTTTTTCATCGACTGATTACACGCACTGGAAATTCGATGGATTCGTAAAAATCAAGGACCAGCCCAGGAGGGCAGAGCACCCGAGTGTAGTCTATTCAAACGGCAAATTCCATCTTTTCTATCTGGTGGTTGGGTAGCGCACTTGCCCTCAGTGCAACCAGAGCAGCACTCCGAGAGTCGCGAAACAAAACGCCAGCAGAAGTTTTCCGATCAGGATGTTCCGCTTAGACAAGCGCGCAAGAGAGATAGAATCTGCCCCGTGGTACACCAGGCCAAAAACAAACAGAAGCGGCAGAATAAAAGCGATATTGTACAGCAGCAGCAGGCCCACAGCGCGTCCCCGCATTCCCTCGGTCGAAATAACATACATGATCATCGGCAAGTACACCTGTCCTGTGCAGGCCAGTTCTGACAACGAAACCACGATGCCGGCCGCAAAAGCTCCGAACGACAGTCCCTCTGTGCGCGAGATTTTTCTGATCGCCTGCCTGATTCGCTCCTTGGCGGAATCGGACAGCTGCAAGGCCATACCGGCGGCGTCTCCCTTCAGAGCCCGGAAAAAATCGGACAGCGAGAAGGCGGCCAGCACAAACAGGATCACAGCCATAGTTCGGTAAATCACCTCTGCTGCCGCTGTAAACGCTGCCGAACTCTGCAGGCCTCCGATCAGGCGGAACGCCCCGAACCCGACCGCGAAATAGGTCAGAAATACAGCTGCCACAAAGGACAGTCCCACTGCCATGATCTTTTTACCCCTGCTGCCGACAGCCAGCAGACTGGAAACGAACAGCACCAAGGCTCCGAATGCGCAGGGATTGATTCCGTCGATCAGCCCGGCCGCAAAAACCGGAAGCATCGAGAGTGATCTGAAACGGCCGCGCAGATCAGCAATTAAAGCTGATTTGTCAGATTTCTCAAACTCTTCGTGCTGATCCCGGCACCCTCGATCCTGATGTTTTTTGAGTAAAGTTTCCAGTGCAGCCACTGACCAGTCTTCTCCGATCAGATAATCTCCGCAGAGCACAAGCCCGGGTGTCAAGGACACCGAACTTTCTGGAATTCCGTTGCGTATGGCTAAAAAACGGTAATACAGCAATTCGTCGGGTGATTCGATGCTGCAGGTTCTCCAGACAAAACCAGGATACTGCCGGGCCATATGCTCAAGATCTCGCACAGCCCTGCTGCAGCTGCGGCAGCCTGCCTTGGTGAAAAAAGCGGCTTCCATTGCTTTTCCGGAGGGGACGGCAGCATGCGAGGTTTGATCTGGCTTCAGAATAGACAGGTCGAAAAACGGCATGTCCCCGCCTGTGTTCTTCAGCCGAACCGCAAGTACGCCATTCATCAGTTCGTCTTCGCTGATCAATCCATCGGAAAGGAGCACAGCCAGAATCCCCGAGCTTTTTCCGCCGAAATGTTTTTCAGCGGAAAGCAGCAACTCATAGTTTTCCTGTGACGCAGTGTTATGAATCTTTGTTTTAAGGCCGAGTTCCTCAATTAGAGGCATGATGTGAAAAGCGTATTTCTGCAAGCATTCGCTGCATCCGAGATCCATGAAAACATGGGCACAGAATTCGCCTGCATATATCGAAAAACATGAAAATAAAAACAAAGTAAGGGCGCAGCATGCTGCGCCCCTACAAAAAAGGAATCTTGAATCAGCTTCAATCATTTACAGTAAAAACGCCGCAATCGCCGCTGTCATGAAGCAGGCAAAAGAACCGGCAATCATTGATTTCATGCCGAGTCTGGCCAGATCGCCGCGCCTGTTCGGAGCAAGTCCGCCGATACCGCCGAGCTGGATGGCGATGGAACCAAGGTTCGAGAATCCGCATAAGCAGTATGTGAGAATGACCTTGGATTTTTCAGACAGTTCCGCGCCGGACTTAAGAAGATCACCAAAGTGCATATAAGCCACAAACTCGTTAAGAATGGTTTTTTCGCCGATGAGCGAGCCGACAGTCAGGGCTTCTTTCCAAGGCGCACCAAGAAGGAAAGCCAGCGGCGACAACAACACACCCAGAATGATCTCCATAGTCATCTTGATGGCTCCACCAAACCCGGCTGTCCCGGTCTTGACAACAACATCGTTTTTGCTGACAGCAAAAGCCAGGTTCTGCTGAGCAGGAGCATAGAGCCTGTCCTTCATGATCAGTCGTCCAGGTTCTACTTTCTCAACAATGCTCTGGAACACCTTTTCCTGTGAGGAACCATAGGGTTTTTTCGTCAGGTTGACGGTAATGGTTGATCCAATCAGCTGCTGAAGTTCACCCGATGGAAGGCTCTGGGTGACAGTGAGCACACAGGGATTCTTGCCGATCAGTTTATTGACACCGTCTCCAGCGACTAAAAGCACATGATTCAAAAGCGCTACCAGTGAAATGAAAGCCATCAGCATGGCCCCGACATTCAGGGCCAGCATCAATCCCTCGCTCGCGCCTCGGGCGGCTGCGTCAATAACATTGGCATCGATCTTCTCGATTTTGACCTCAGTATTGCCCATGGTCTCCGGGATACCATCTTCAGGCACCATGATCTTTGCCATAACCAGAGCAGCAGGGGCACTCATGATCGAGGCTGCCAGCAAATGTCCTGCGATGTCCGGAAAATATCCGCGCAGCATGCCGACATAAGCGGCCATCACCCCACCGGCGATTGTGGCCATGCCCCCGGTCATGACCGCCATCAGCTCAGACATGGTCATTTTGGCTACAAAGGGCTTGATCACAAGCGGAGCCTCAGTCTGACCAACAAAGATATTGGCCGAAGCGGATAACGACTCGGCACCGCTGGTTTTCATGGTTTTAGCCATGAGCATGGCGAAGAATTTCACGATCGCCTGCATAATCCCGAGATAATAGAGCACTGTCATGAAAGACGAGAAAAAAATAATGGTGGGAAGCACCTGAAATGCAAAAATGAATCCGAAATTCTGCGGATCCGAGACCAGCCCGCCGAAAACGAACTTAGCTCCTTCAGCTGTAAAGTCCAGAAGTTTCACGACCACATCGTTCATGAATTCAAAAAAAGCCCTGCCTGGAGAAGTTTTCAGCACAATAATCGCAAACAGGAGCTGCAGTCCGGTGCCTATGCCGACCAATTTCCAGTTGATAAGCTTTCGATTCGAGGACAGGAGCCAGGCAACGCCAATCATTGCTCCGAGTCCGATCAGGCTGATCAGTCTTTCCACATTGCCTCCATCAGGAGTATTTTTTTAATACTACACAACCATTATGGCCGCCAAAACCGAACGAATTGGAAATGGCGTGCCTGACATCCATTTTAACAGCCTGGTTCGGCACGACATCCAGTGCGCATTCCGGGTCCGGTTCGTGATAATTAATGGTCGGAGGAATCACGCCATCCGCTATGGTCATGGCTGTTGCAGCAGCTTCCACGGCTCCTGCAGCACCAAGAAGATGTCCGATCATGGACTTGATGGAACTGACCTTGAGTTTCGCGGCATGCTCACCAAACACAGCATGAACAGCTTTTGACTCATTCTGATCATTAAGAGGCGTGGATGTGCCGTGAGCATTGATGTACTGTACATCAGCCGCTGAAATTCCGGCATTCTCAAGTGCAAGTTTCATAACTCCTGCAGCACCTTCCAGTGCCGGAGCGGTGATGTGATGTGCGTCATCATTACCGGCATAGCCGATCACTTCCGCATAGATCCTGGCATTCCTGGCCCTGGCGTGCTCCAGTTCTTCTAAAACCAGTATGGCACCCCCCTCAGCAATCACAAAGCCATTGCGGGTTTTGTCAAACGGACGCGAAGCCTTTTCAGGGCAGTCATTGTAGGTTGACAGGGCTTTCATGGCAGAAAACCCGGCTACAGTCAGAGGTGTAACGGCAGCTTCAACACCTCCGGAAAAAGCTACATCCAATTCCCCGGTTTGGACCTTATGAAAAGATTCGCCAATAGCATGTGTGCCTGAAGCACAGGCTGACGCAATCACAAAATTTAAACCTTTGATTCCCAGACTGATGGCCATATTTCCTGAAGCCATGTTGGAGATCATCATCGGTACCAGGAATGGGCTGACCCGGTCAGGTCCTTTTTCAAAAAGCACGCGGCACTGGGCTTCCATGGTGCTGATACCGCCAATACCGCATCCAACGATGGATCCGATCCTGCTGCTCTGTTCCTGCTCGATTTTCAAGCCTGAGTCAGCTAAAGCCAGTTTTCCAGCCACAATGGCAAACTGAGCGAAGCGATCAAGGCGTTTCATTTCTTTTTTATCGATAAATGCAGATGGGTCGAAATCAATTACTTCGCCGGCCACCTGGGAACTGTGAGCTACTGGGTCAAAACTTTGGATGCGCCTGGTAGCGCTTACTCCATCAATAAGCGACTTCCAGAACAACTCCGTGCCTGTGCCGAAGGGACTGACCACTCCGATCCCTGTGATCACAACCCGTCTCTTCATGACTTTCCCTCCTCAAAGAGTGTGCGGTGGAAAAAGCACTGCAGACAACCCGGCACAAAAAACTATTACCGGCGCATGCCGGAAAAAAATGCTGCTTCTACAGCCGGGTTCTGATAAAAATCGCCATTGGTCTGCCGCTTAAAGCGGCAGACCCGGCGTGCGGTTTTTACTGGTGCGACTCGATATACTTGATCGCGTCCTGTACAGTCTTGATCTTCTCAGCGTCTTCGTCCGGAATCTCGATATTGAACTTTTCTTCCAGGCTCATGATCAACTCGACCAGATCTAAAGAATCTGCACCGAGATCATCGACAAAAGAAGCCTCAGGGGTGATTTCAGCCTCGTCAACACCGAGCTGTTCCGCAACCACCTTTTTGACATCATCAAACATAGCCATTGACTACCTCCTTGATAGTTACCGTCCGCATGGACGGAAAATTTCTTTTTTAAACCAGAAACCCTACATGTACATCCCGCCATTGACCTGCAGCACCTGCCCGGTGATGTAGGCGGCATCATCAGACGCCAGAAACAAGGCGGTTTTCGCAATTTCCAGAGCCTGTCCGAGCCGACCAAGCGGCACATTCCTGAGTAACTCTTCCTTCACTTCTGCGGACAGCTGATCAGTCATCGCAGTTTGAATGAAGCCTGGAGCGATGGCATTGACACGAGCCCCTTTACGCGCAATTTCACGGGCCAGAGACTTGGTGAATCCGATCAGGCCGGCCTTGGAAGCTGAATAATTGCACTGCCCGGCATTACCCATCATTCCCACAATCGAGGCAATGTTAATGATGCTGCCCTGGTTCCTGATCACATGCTTCAAAACCGCTTTGCTGCACAAAAAAGCGCCCTTAAGATTGATATTCAGTACCAGGTCCCAGTCTTCGTCCTTCATTCTCATCAGCAGGCCATCCCTGGTGATGCCTGCGTTATTGACCAGTATATCAAGGCGACCGAACTTCTCGACAGCTGTCCGGGCCATTGTTTCTGCATCTGTTGCTTGCGTCACATCAGCTGTAACAAATGCCACTTTTCCGGACGCGTTCAATGCGCCGCAGGCCTGCTCCAGAGATGGTCCGGATACATCAGACAGTAAAACGGAGCAGCCCTCTTCAACGAAAGTCCGGGCGATTTCCAGTCCGATTCCCCGGGCTGAACCAGTGATCACAGCTACTTTCCCGTCAAGTTTCATGCCTCTTTCTCCAGTGCGGTCGAATTGCCCAGTTCTTCCATTTCGCGGGAGGCTTTGTCCAGATCTTCGACCTTTTCCACATTGATAACCCGCAGCTGCTTGTCGATTTTTCGGCACAGTCCCCGCAGTACCTTGCCGGGTCCGATTTCAACGAGGGTATTATATCCATCGTGTTTCAAGTATTCAACACACTTAGTCCATTGCACCGGATGGCTCACCTGCCGCACCAGGTTCTCACGGATGGAGGAAATATCCTGCGCCGGTTGGGCAGTAACATTCGCCACCACTTTAAATCCCGGGGATTTCATATCAATATCTTCTAAGAACCGCTCAAGGTTCGCGGCAGCCTCATTCAAAAGCGAGCAATGAAATGGTCCGCTTACATTAAGCATGGTTGCCTTGACTCCCTGCCTGCCGGTTGTCTTATCGATGAAACGCTGCAAAAGAGGAACTTCACCAGCTATCACCACCTGGCCGGGGGCATTGAAAAGAGCCGGTGCGATCACACCGTCAGAAGACAGTTCCCTGCATAAATCCATTATTTCGCCATCGTCCATACCCATGCAGGCTACAAGGCTGCCGTTGGTTACCGTGGACATGAATTCTCCGCGTTTGCGGACTGTCCTGACTGCGTCCTCGAAAGAGAAGACCCCGGCAGCCAGTAGAGCGGTGTATTCACCGAGGCTGTGTCCTGCAGCTGCTGAAAACCCATCGAACTGCCTGCGAAACAGGCTGTAAATCACATATTCGACTATCAGAAGCGCGGGCTGCGTATTGCGGGTTTTCTTCAGTTCTTCTTCAGGTCCTTCGAAACAGATCTTTGCAATGTCTTCGCCCAGAGCGTCAGATGCCCTCTGGAACAGCTCTCTGGCTTCAGGAAAATTTCGATAGAAATCCTGACCCATACCGGCAAATTGAGAGCCCTGCCCGGGAAAAATCAACGCTGATTTCATCAAATCCTCCTTACTCTGTTTCCTTCAGATACTTCTTGAATTCTTCTGTCAGAGCTGGAAGGACCTTTTTCAAGTCACCCAGGATCCCGTAGGTTGCTGACTGAAAGATCGGAGCCTGCGGATCTTTGTTAACCGCTATAACCACATCAGACCCGGTCATGCCGGCCAAGTGCTGAACAGCGCCGGAAATTCCGCAGGCAATGTAAAGTTTCGGCCTGACAGTCTTGCCGGTCTGACCCACCTGATGATCTTTGCTGATCATTCCCTTGTCAACAACAGCACGAGAGGCTCCGATTTCCGCGTTCAGGGTTTCCGCCAGCTTCTCGATCAGTTTAATATTGCTCTTGTCGCCGATCCCGCGGCCAAAAGAGACAATCACCTGAGCGTCTTCCAGATTGACATGATGCGTTGTTTCGCGCACCACCTTGCGAATCCTGGTCCTGATGTCATCCTTGCCGATCTGGGGAGTGAATTCAACGACTTCTCCAGACTTGTCGGACATGCGTTCAGGCATTTTCATCACCTTTGGCCGCACTGTAGCCATTTGCGGCCTGTGATCAGGAGAAATGATGGTGGCCATGATATTGCCGCCAAAGGCCGGCCTGGTCTGAAGCAGGATTTTTTCTGCCTGATCAATATCAAGTTCTGTACAATCAGCAGTAAGTCCACAGTAAAGCTCACTGGCTATTCGAGGCGCCAGATCGCGACCATTGTGCGTAGCCCCGAACAGGACAATCGCCGGTTTGACTTCTCTGATCAACTGCAGCATGGCTTTGACATAGATGTCGGTCTGGTACTCCTCCAGAAGAGGATTGTCCATCAGATACAACCGCGCTGGGGCGTAATGAAGGACCTCATCGCTGATCTTTCCGAGCTTGTGCCCGGCCAGAGCCATGCAGGCCGGCTCTCCAAGCTTGACAGCCAGTTCCTTGGCTTTTCCCAGCAATTCCAGGCTGACATGCTTCAACTGTCCCTGAAAAATCTCCCCAACAACCATGATGCCATTATGCAAGGAAAAATCCTTTTTTTCTTTTTCGGCAACTACGCCCTCATAAGCAATGGCACCGAATTTGCACGACCCGATACAAGCCCCGCAGTTAGTGCACTTGCTGTTAATAACAGCGAGATTGTTCACCATATCAATCGCGCCGTACAGGCAGGAGCGCAGGCACTGCTTGCAACCGACGCACTTGTCCGCGATGACAAAAACCTTCATCCCGTAAACCTCCAGACTTTAAGCTTCCAGAATGTGACGCGCGATCACCAGACGCTGGATCTCCGAAGTTCCTTCATAGATTTCGGTGATCTTGGCATCGCGGAAAAAGCGTTGAATCGGATAATCCCTCATATAGCCGTATCCGCCGTGAATCTGCAGAGCCTTGGTCGTGGCCCACATGGCCACTTCCGAGGCATACAGCTTGGCCTGGGCCGAAGCCAGTCCGATCGGACGGCCCTGGTCTTTCAGGTGAGCGGCACGATAAACCAGAAGCCTGGCTGCGTCAATTCTGGTTGACATGTCAGCCAGCATCCACTGAATGGCCTGAAATTTACTGATCGACTGGCCGAACTGCTTGCGTTCCTTCGAATATTTCACGGCAGCTTCAAACGCCCCTGTGGCAATACCCAGAGCCTGAGCTCCGATAGAAATTCTTCCGCAATCCAGCGTGTCCATGGCAATGTCGAATCCCTGCCCGACCTCTCCAAGAATGTTGTTCGCCGGAACAGGACAGTCTTCAAACACCAGTTCGGCAGTTCCGGATGCCCTTATTCCCAGCTTCTTTTCCTTAGTGCCTGTCGAAAAGCCCGGAGCTGTCCGTTCCATGACAAAAGCTGTTATCCGCCCTCTCCGTCTTTTCCGGTTAGGCACAACCTTAGCCATCACCACTACAAAATCAGCGATATCTCCGCCTGAAATAAAAATCTTCGATCCATTAACAATATAATTCTTTCCATCAGGAACAGCCGTGGTTTCAAGATGCACGGCATCAGAACCAGCCTCAGGCTCCGTCAGTGCGAAAGCCCCGATCTTGGAACCATCGGTCAGCGGGGTGAGGAATCTGTGCTTCTGCTCTTCAGTTCCGTATTTCTGCACTGGATAACAGAAAAGCGAATTCAGCGCGGCAATAATACCTCCGGTTGAAGCACAGACCTTTGAAAGCTCCTCGACAGCTAAGATATAACTCAACGAATCCGCA
>JAQTRI010000505.1 GCA_028711905.1 Candidatus Wallbacteria bacterium
GCTGCTTTCCCTGATGGATAAAAACAGCGTGCCTATGATCTGCGCCACCAACTGCGTGGAAGCCCTGGACCGGGCCTTTTTCCGGCGTTTCAATTTCACGGTCGAGTTCCGGAGGCCGGATGTTCATCTGCGCGAAAGGCTGTGGCGCGCCCTGACACCTGAGCGGCTGCCGTTGAGCGATGATGTGGATTTCCAGGCCCTGGCACAGGAGTTCCGGTTCACAGGCGGGGAGATCCGCAACTCGATTGAGCGGGCTGCTGCCATGCTGCTTCTTGACAGGAAGCGCGGGAAAAAGCTTTCCATGAATGACCTGCGCACAGCAGCGGCAAGTGAAATCAAGCAGCAGGCGCGCATCGGCTTTGGCGCGGCAGGGTAAGGGGGTGGCCATGAGTGTGATATGCAGAAAATCCACGATCTATCCATGGCTGATACTGCTGTTTTTCAGTCTGAAATTCTTACTTGTGCTTCTATGGGAGTTTCTCCTGTTCAGCAGGGACATGCTTGTGCTGATCTTCTGGAACATCGAGGCTGTGGCCTGCATTGCGGGCATCGTGGTGCTGACCACCATGACCTTTCTCCATCGGCACAACGAGCACTGCCTCAGTGCTGCTCCGCGGTTCGACGGCCGGCGCATCACACTGCCGGGCGTAAAAGCCGGCGGTGACGGCGGCAGAATGGTTCTCCTTGCCGTCAACGCTGCTTCAGCGGTGCTGGCGGCGATCCTCTGGATTTCGATTTACCGGAGGTCAGGCATGTACGCTGAAATGGCTCAGGCAGAATGCATCGCACCGGCACAGGCGTTCGGTTACTCAATGGTTCTGTACTGCCTGACTGCTGTGGCTTCCATCAGGCTGTGTGTGCCGGACTGCCTCATTGGCAGCACAGCCTGGCACAGTGCTGTGGGAGAGCGGCTGAGCGTTCTGGAAAGAGTCGCATTATCAGGCGTGTCAAGATGCAGGGATCTTCCGGAAAAGCAGAGGTTCATCTCTGAGGTCAACAGGCTGCTTGAACGCGAGAAACTTGTAATCCTGTCCGTATCAGCCACATCAGACGGTCTGTCATACGAAGTGCAGCGCCTGATCCGTCAGTGGGCCGGACCTGAGGCTGAGGGAAAAAGGGCTGAACAGGGGTCAGGCAAGCGCAAAAGCGGAAACAGTCAGGCAAAAAGCGCTTCTGCGCCGAATCCCTTGAGTCAGTATTATGCGCTGCTTGGCTGCGCATATGGGGCTAAGCACGAGGTGATCAGGCGCAGGTTCAAGAGGCTGGTCATGACCTGCCACCCTGATGTGCTGACAGCAAGCCGGTGCAGCCAGCAGAAAATCGCTGAAGGTGCTGAGCGGTTCAGGCAGCTGAAAGAGGCGCGTGACAGGCTGCTGGCACTGCCGGAGAGGGTGGGGGAATGATCCGGCAGACATGGATTTGTGGTCATCATTACTGGCAGCATTTGCATGGCTGGTCATTCGGGTCCTGCCGCTCACAGCTTTTCCCCATCTCCTGCGCAAGCTTGGAGGCTGTGGAAAACCGTACCATTTCCAGTGCTTTCTGCGAAAGTACGGAAATGGTCGCGCTCTTCCCGACACAGGTTGGGTGCTTGCTGCCGGACTCGCTCTAAGGAGGTGAACTTGGAAGCTTTCTGGATCAGCCCTGATGGCGAAATACTGTCAGTCCGCATCAGCCATGTGGATGAGATCATCCGTATGCCTGAGCGCTTTGGCCTGACGAGAGAGGAGGCGATTGCCGCTTACACCCGGCATGGCGAGCCGCTGGGACTGGAAGGCAGTGCCAGGGATGAGCTGATCAAAAGGGTTTGCGAAAGAGGCTGGATCAGGATCAGGATTTACAGGGAGTATGTTTCAGTAACTCTTCATCGACTGGATTCGGACGCACAATTCAGGCTGGAGAAATGGGAAAAATGGCTGAAAAGGACAGCCAAAAATACTGAGGCGAATTTTGATCCGCATCTGCCTGTAAGGGTTACAGAACTTGGTTTTTGACAAAACTACCGGGTAAATTTAAATCAATGCTCAATTTGAAGGAGGAAAAATGGCCAAACTCAAATCAGTTGAAGACAACATAAAAAACCTCGGATGGCACGACGCGATCATTGAGGTGTTAGCCAAAAGCAAGGAACCGATGCATTATACCGACATTTCAGACGCAATCATCGCGCAGAAACTCAAGAAAAGGTACGGAGCCACTCCGGCTGCGACCGTCAATGCCTGCATCACACAGTCGCTGAATCAGGACGGAAGCTGTTCCCCGTTCATCAGGCACAGGAGAGGATATTTCTGGCTCAGAGACAAGACGCTGCTGGCGCTGCAGTCTGGAAACACAATTGAAAGCAGTCAAGCATCTCAAGAGCAGGAAGAGGACGAAACCGGACTGATCAATGCCTTTGGCATGCTCTGGTCCAGAAGCAAAGTGGACTGGATTTCGGGCTCAAAGCCGAAAATCCAGGGTCAGCAGCAGAATGCCGACCAGACCGTTGATTTCTGCGATCAGAGGGGAGTGTATCTGCTGCACAACGGCCACGCGATAGTCTTTGTCGGCCGAACAACTGATCAGCCCTTAGGGGTCCGTTTGAAGCAGCACACCATGG
>JAQTRI010000103.1 GCA_028711905.1 Candidatus Wallbacteria bacterium
CAAAGACCGGTTCAGCTGATCTTCAAAAGAAACATCCTTCAGTTTATAGCCCGGAGTGTTGACATTAGCTATGTTCTGAGTAATCACCTGATGCCTGAGAGCAGCGACATCCAGGCCTTTTTCCAGCACGACCTGCGTGTCATCACCAAAAATCTGATCAAGATAGAAATTGATCATGTCTGTTCGTTCTCCCCATGACTGTTTCGGCAGTATCTCCCTGAAGTTGAGCAGCAAAAACCACATACCGCCGACCACGATCCGGGAAAGCCCCCTTTTTTGTCCACCACGAAAACGGTACCCGGTGCTAAGTTAACCATCTGTCGGACCGATAAATTCCTTGATGAGACGCCTTTTTTCATCTTCTCAGGTAGCTGTGGAGATTTCCTCCTCTTCAATCAAGGTTGTGCGGGTGGATTTCACCTCGCGTCTTCCCAGAATAACCCGCGCTTCTATTTATGCTCTTGCGGAAAACAATCGTGCCGGAGTAACAAGCGCTCTGCGCAGGGTCAGGAATGAATTTGACTGCACCAGAGTCATTGCAGGGGTTCTGGGCCGCGAAGTAAATGTAAAAAACTTTCTCTTCCCGCACATGGAAAAACCTGAACTACGCAAAGCCCTGCACTGGAAAATCGCAGAAAGTCTATCAAAATCAGCGGCAGATTATGTTCTGAACATCTCCTCACCGACCGATACCGAGACCGATTCAACAGGCGTGAAAAAACTGGTCGTAGTCATCGCCGTTCTCAAACAGCACCTGAACGATTTGACCGCTATTTTCCGCGAATCAGGGCTGGAAGTCGATTTCATCGAAGCACAAGTGAGAGCGCTTTTGAATCTGGCTCTTTTCAACAAACAACTGGACAAAATCAAACCAGTGGGAATTCTCGATATTGGTGTTTCCACCTCCAATCTATCCGTGTATGAAAACGGGATCGTCAAATACGCCCGTGATTTTCCGTACGGGGCAGACAGCCGGACAGATTCATCCGCATTCGGCGGACGCATCAGCAGGCAAATCACAGAATCAATGGAATTTTACCGGAAAATGTTCGGTGTCAAGCCATTGCAGAAGCTTCTCCTGACCGGTGGCGGATCGATTCGAACCGACATTTTCGAGTCCATCTCCTCCGGACTCGACTTTCCGGTTGAAGAACTCAAGATTCTTCCGTCAGCTCCTGGTGTCATCCCGGAAGGCTCGCATCCGGTTTTTGCTGTTGCTGCCGGGCTGGCTGTGACAGCGAGAAAGAACGCTCTGTTCGTATCATCATCGGTCGGCACGAAATTCTTTATTCTCTTACGGTCTCAACACGAATTGACAACTGTTGCGGTTTTGGCATCATTGATCGCAGCACATCTGATTTTCTTTCTTTTAGCCGGCGCTGGTTCAAGCGTTCGCTGTGCAATACTGCAAAGTAAAATCCGCTCCCTTGAATCCACATATTCCAGAATCCATGAAGTCGAAACAGCCGTCAAAAAAAACCGGGTGGACACTGCCGGTCTGCTACAACTGGAAAAGAGAAAAATTCACTGGGGAGACACTCTCCTCCACTTGAGCAACAGCCTTCCTGAGGGAGTCCAGATCACATCAATACTGCAAAATGAAGGCGGGATCGCGCTGAACGGAAAAGCGGTCGAATTCAGAATGGTGACGGAGCTGATGGATGCACTGGAAAATGCGCCCGGCATCAGCTCAAATAAGCTGTCCGAGGCCAAGATCGGCCCGGATGGGCAAGTCGCTTTTCGCTTGCAGTCAAGGAGCAAACCATGATGCCGGGCTGGGAAAAAGAAAAGCACAAAATTCTTATCGCCGCAGTCCTGCTGGTATTTTTTTACTACTTCCAGATCCGCCCGGAACTGGAAGCCGTTCTCGCCAGACATGGCACGCGTTTTCAATCACTCAAAGCGGAACTGGCGGCTATGAACAATTCCATTTCCCGCAGCCAGCAGACGCTGATCGAGTACACAAAAACGAGCGCTGAACTGGAAGCTCTGAAAACAGCCGTTTCCGGCCAGGGAGCTACCAATATCATCAACAGATCTCTCAGTAGTTTTGCCGAGATCTTCGAAGTGAAAATCAGCGACATTTCTTACGATGAACCGGTCAGGAACGCATCCGTGTCATCTCTGCCTGTGAACATGACTCTTAAGGGCACTTTTTTCCGCATCGGAGACTTTATCAAAAAAACCGAAGAGACCTTTCCAAATGTGGAATGGACTGTTAAAAATCTGTCTCCCAAGCAATACCCACAGCTCGAAGCACGGCTGGTGCTGAACATCAGGCAGAGGAGCGGTTGACATGCACAATTGGTTAGCCTCAATCATTCTGCTGACGATACTTGCCGTAGTGGTTGGGATGCTTGCATTCTTAGCCGTTCCTGATGCAGAAATCCCTTTCATCGCTGAAATTCCTCCTGCCGGTAATTTTCACGAATCACCTGCAACGGACGACTCACATCCAACCTGGAAAAAAGACATTTTCAAACCCTTTGGTTTCACAACTCAGCCTGAACCGGATTTCGCACAGATCGCGAAAAAGCCGGTCTCGGATCAGAAAAATGAGGCTGAACAGCCGACCAACTCTCACCGTGCAGGGAAATCCCAGCAGGAAACCGCTGTCCCTGTGCAGATAACGCTTACAGGCATCCTGACGGGATACAACGAAAACCTTGCCATCGTCAATCGAGAGATAGTCCATGTTGGGGATTACATTTCCGGAGCCGAAGTAGTGGAAATCTACAACGACAGGATTCTTCTCAACCAAAAAGGAGAGATTCTCGAAATCACTCTTGCAAAATGAAAAAAATTTCGCTGACATTTTTTTTCTTGGCCTTTATCTTTGCGAACACCCACTTCACCGGCCAGCCGGCGAAGCAGCCGCTGATAACGCTCAGGCTGCTGGAGGCCGAACTGGTTGATGTGATCCGGCTTCTGGCCGAATCAGGGAAGAAGAACATCATTGTGGACGGATCGATCAAGAAAAACATCACCGTTGATTTGCGTGAAGTCGATTTTGAGAACGCCCTGCGGATGATTCTGGAAGATCAGGGTTATTCCTACCTGAAAGAAGACAACATTTTCCGCGTTGTCCCCATCGAAACCGTCCCATCAAGCAACCGCCTGAAAAAACAGATCTTCAATCTGGAATTCGCCTCTTCCACATCCATCGCCCCATTAATCAAGTCCTTTCTTTCGTCTGAAGGGTCAGTGATTCAGGACGATCCTCACAACTCCTTCATCGTCATCGACCGGGAAGAAAACATCATCCAGGTCAGCTCGTTCCTGCTTAAAGTCGACACTCCCATACCACAGGTAGCGATCGAGGCAAGGATCATCGAAACAACCATGAGCGAAAAGGACAAGTCTCTCATTACATGGGATTTGATCAAAAACTACACCGGATCCTTAGAACAACGCCGCAGCCTTGGATTCATGGGCGTAGATGACGAAGAGAAGTCACCAGGGAGTCTTTACGGCGTAATCGACACTCCCCGTCTTGAGCTGATTATGGAACGGCTGAAACAGGACTCCCGCGTCCGCTTCGTGTCCTGCCCGAATGTCACAACTCTGAACAATGAAAAAGCCGCTATCGAAGTCACGACCAGCAAGGTGGTAGGAAAAGAGACTTCGTACCAGCTTGACGAAAAAATCCAGCGTTCCACCAGTGTGTCTCAGCAAGTCGGAATCAAGCTGGAAGTCACCCCCTGCATCACTAAGAACGATCTGATCACACTCAAGGTCGTTCCATCGATCAGTTCCGCCAACGCTTCCGAGCTGTTTCCGAGCGAAGCCATGGATGTCACTGAATCCAAGGCCACAACCACCATTGTGATCCGGAGCGGTGAAACCCTGGTGATCGGTGGCCTGATCAAAAGCGATGAAATGGCGGTAACCAGAAAAATCCCCTTCTTTTCAGACATTCCGGTGCTGGGAAAGCGACTCTTCACCCAACGCGGCAGAGAACAGGTGAACAAGGAAATGACCATTTTCATAACAGCCAGGATCTTGCGCCAGAAAGAACAGAAGATTGAAATCACCAAAAAGTGAGGGCCTCCAGAATGGAATTGATGAAAATAACCGATTTTCTTGATCTGACCGGGTGCAACAAGGATCATCTTCTGACTCTGATCATGGAGTTTTCAGGATACTTTCCGGAACCGGTACCCGCATCGGCACTGGCTGAAGGGTCTTTTCCCAAAGCCGATGCCGCAATGCTTTCCATGCTCACCGAACTGAGCGCAGCATGCAGTTGTTCCAATGATCAGTTGCACGCCATCTGCCGCCGCGCAGCAGATTCTCGTTCCCGCAAACGGCAGATGGTTCCTGCCGGACCGGTCCGCGGAAGCGGCGCGGCCGATCAGATCATGGCCAAGCTCGACCGGTTGCTTCATTACAACCGTGCCTTGAGGAAGGATTCGGAAAATCTGCAACGCGAAAACGCCAAGATCAGAGAAATGCTTGACACAGTTATCGAGGGTCGGCGGCAACTTGACGAGCGGCTCAAGGAAAAGGAAGAGCAGAACCGGCTGCAGTCGAAACGGATGACTCAACTGGCCAGCGTTGTGCTGAATCTGAAGCGCGAGAATCAGGATCTCAGATCCTGTGTAGAAAAAGTGGAAACACGGATGTCCTCCGGGACCCAGCACAAAAGCGCGAACAAGATCGAAGCAAAACTCGCAGAGCTGGAGCAGAAACACAGCAGCCTGATCAGCCAGCTGCAGAACAGACAGGACAACTGCGGCTCGATACGGGGAGGGATTATCGCCAGGCTGTGGAGATGGTTCAACCAGCCGGTTTATGAAGACAATTTTCAGGTATGAGAAAACACGGACCTTTTCTTTGACTGCACGGAAAACAATACTTTCCCCGCGAAAGGACTCCTGCCATGACTGTCATAAAATCCGTACCTGATAAAAAACATCCGGTTATCGGTCTCAAAAACTTTGTTTTCGACCCGAGCGTTTCCCGCCTTCTCCCGCTGCCGCAAGCGCACCGTTTTAAGGCTTTGCCGCTTTTTCTCATTGAAGGCCGATTATCGGTAGCAATGACTGATCCGGATAACATCGAACTGCTTGACGAAATAGCACGGATCACCGGCTGCGAAATAGCGCCGGTGTCGGTCGATGCAGGCGACATCAATAGCTTCATCGCGCGGGCGTATGGCTGCAATAAGGGAGACATCATCACTGATTACAGAAACGAAATCCGTGATGAATTCAACAGCATTTCCGTACTCAACCTGCTGCTGGAAAAGGCCGTTTTCCACCTGGCATCGGACCTGCACCTGGAAAAGTCCGGAAAGGAAGTGCGGATCAGAATGCGCATCGATGGAGCCCTCATCGAAATCAAACCCTATGATACAGCTCTTCACGAGGAAGTGATATCCCGCATCAAGGTGATCTGCGGCATGGACATCGCAGAGCAGCGCCTGCCCCAGGAGGGTAAATCCATCTGGTCGGGAGGGGGAAAAGAAATCGACCTCAGGATCGTGATTCTACCTTCCGTTGCAGGAGAAACAGCTGTAATCAGGCTCCTGAATCCTGTGAACATCAGAAAGAACATCGAACATCTCGGTTTTTCAGACAGTTTTACCGCCGGTTACCGGAAACTTATTGAGAAGCGGCAGGGCATGATTCTGATCTGCGGCCCTACCGGAAGCGGCAAAACCACAACTCTGTACACCACTATCCAGGAACTTGACCTGTCGGCAAACAAGGCGATCTCGGTCGAAGACCCTTGCGAGTACCGCCTTCAGGAACTGACCCAGCTCGAAGTGAACCGGGATATCGGGTTCGATTACGCCGCTGGACTCAAAGCCGTGCTGCGCGCCGACCCGGACATTATCATGCTCGGAGAAATCCGTGACCGAGAAACCGCCCATATTGCCCTGGAAGCAGCCATGACCGGTCATCTGGTCTTTTCCACACTGCATACGACTTCATCGGTTTCAGCCGTGTACCGCCTGATCGAGATGAACCTGCCGGCGTTCATGATCGTGGACTCCCTTCTGCTGGTGCTCACGCAGCGCCTGGTACGAAAAAACTGCGAATATTGCCGGACCGAGAGAGAAATTGGGGATCAGGAAAAAATCACGCTCCGGAATATGGGAGTGACTGTTTCAGTGCACTATGAAACTCGCGGGTGTTCGCGTTGCGGAGGCACGGGATTTAACGGCAGAACCGTGCTGTATGAGGCGCTGAACATCAATGATGCGGTCAGAAAAATGATCGTCCTGGGAAAAGGGGAGGACGAGATCAGAACGGAAGCCCTGAAAAGCGGCTTCATTCCCATGGGAGCAAATTCAACCGCGCTGATCGAATCCGGCACGATATCCCTGGCTGAAGTACTTCAGCACCTGAGGGAATCCTGATGCGCTTCTCCTTTCATGGAAAAAGTCCCGATGGGGAAGACCGTCACGGTGAAGTGTCGGCCGACACACTGGAACAAGCCCTGAAACTGGCGGAAAGCAGAATCGAAGGCATCACTGTCATTGACATTTCTCCCGTCTCGGAACGCGGAGACTTTTCTTTCAGAGCCGTTCGAAGCCAGACGCTTCTTCTTCTTCTGACCCAGCTCGCTTACTTTCTGAAAGCCGGTATCCCCCTGATCACCGGTATCGCAGCGCTGGAAAAAGATTACTCTTCTCAGAATGTGCGGAAAGTTCTGGGTTTTCTTCGTCTCAGGCTCGAGGAAGGGAAAACCTTCGGCCAGTCTCTCGCGGGATCCGGGGCTTTTCCGGAAATGCTGGTTGATCTGGTGCGCGCCGGAGAAGAGACCGGTCGCCTCAGTGAAATGCTGATCAGTTACACGGATTATGCCCGGGAAATGGAGGGCCACCGCAGCCGGATCATTCAGGCTCTCGTTTATCCGGCACTAGTAATGGTGGTTCTCATCGGCTGTGTCGCTTTCCTGTCCTTCTTCGTATTCCCGAAATTCATCGGCTTTTTCATCTCTTCGAACATCAAGCTTCCGGCTCTCACGCAAGGGCTTTATACGATAATCACATCTGCACAGGAATCCTGGCGCCCGCTTTCATGGCTGGCGGTTCTGGCTGCAACCGCCGTGATCATATTCCACAATCACCCGTCTGTCCGTCTGGCAGCTGATTCTCTCAAACTACGCCTGCCCTTGTTCGGAAGAGTGGAATGGTATCTGAATCTGTTCGTTTTTCTGCTCACCTTTCACCTGCTCTACAAAAGCGGTTTACGGTTCCGCCGTATCAGCGAACTCCTGCCGGCGTCCTTTAATAACCGGGCTTTGCGGAGTAAATGCCGGTTTCTTCAAGGGAATATCGAAACCGGCGAAAGCATGAGCGAAGCCCTGGAAAAAACCGGGGTCTTTCCGTCCGCAGTTCTGATCATGGTCAAGTCCGGGGAGAAATCCGGAACCCTTGAGGACATGCTGTCCATTTCCGCACAAAGTATCAAGCAGGAACTGGATTTCTTGATCGGATTTTTCCTGCAGATGCTTGAGCCCTTCCTTCTGATAATAATCAGCGGCATCGTTTCCCTGTTCGCCTTAGCCATCCTGCTTCCCATGCTGGATCTGATCAAAATCGTCAGAATGTAATCCGGCGATCTCGCTCCTGTTTTTGAGAATCACCCGAAGTCGGGTATAATCAGTCACATGGCTCGTTTACCCCGCTCCGGTCTTTCTCTGCTCGAAAACATCGCGGCAGTTGTAATTCTTGCGGCAGGGTTTGTTGTCATTCTTGCAGTTCTGTTCCAGGATCTGCACCAGATTCGCGATGACTCCCGTTATTCGACCGCGTGCTTTCTGTCAGGGGATAGACTGGCAACGGCACTGGCAGATGGTTACACCAACCTGACCTCTGAGACATCGGCCATGGTCCCGGATTATCCCGGTTACAGTCACGAGGTGATCGTTGTGCAGGTTTCGGACACCGATTTCTCGACCGAAGTGGTCTGGACTCAAAGCAGCTACAGAAGAGTGCGTGTGTCGGTCAAGGCATTCGGACTGCCGAGCGTGGAGGTGTCGAGCGTATGCGCGGAGCACTGAAAGGTTTCTCCGCTCTGGAAGCAGCACTCGGAATAACCGGGGTCGCTTTGCTGTCCCTTGTGCTGTTTTTTTTCGTCACAACCGGAATCGATATGGTTTCAGAAATCAGGGCGAGAGCGGCAGCCTTATCCGGCGGAAGAATGATTGTCAGCCGGTTTCTTTCGGAACTCGAAGGCCGCTTCGTTCACGGAAGCCTTCAGTTCAAGCTCGGCACTGCGGAAATCACCTTTCTGGCGGACATCAACGAAGACGGAGCGAATGAAACCGTGGAATATTATCTTGCGTCAGGGAAGCTCTACAAACGGGTCGGAATCGAGCATGTGTTACTGCATCCCAGAGCTTCCGGAACGGAATTCTTCGGCGATGCCTCATGCGTCAGGATCCAGCTCTGCCTGAGCGACAACCAGGGAACTCCGATTTTTCGAGCCCGTGCCGGAGTGCGTCCGGAATGAGAGGCCAGGCTACTGTCGTTTTTCTGATTTTTTTCACCTTCATGGCCTCTATCACCATTCTGACGCTGTCGCTGACCGGGGATCTCTCCCGATCCGGCAGAACACTCCATCTGGCGCTTCTGGCCGATGCCACAGCCAAAGCCGGTCACAGCTTCGCGGTCCGAACAGGCAGCACGGAAGTGCTGACAGGTCCGCTGATTCCACTTACGGACGCCTACCTGGGAAGATACTCCGTCAGCGGATACCAGAGCGGAGAGATTTCAGTCAGAGCGAAAGTGCTTGATCCCTTTGGGCATCTGAAAGCGGAAAGACTTTTTCGCAAAAGGCTTCTGGATCGCATTGAGATCTACCCATCGGACAAAGATTTCCGGGTTGTCGGAGAAATGGCCGTTTACACCACAGGCGGGTTTACCTCCGCTGACGCAGAGCTCCCGGTTCTGGCGTCATATTCACTTTCCAGTACTCCGGCTGGAATCGCCATGATTCACCCTGAGACCGGAGTGTTTCAAGTGCTCGGATCTCCGGGAACAGGCGAAATCCGGGCTGTCTGCGCCACACGATCCGCCACGCTGGAATGCCGCACGGGATTTACCATCAATTCTGATGATTATGTGCAGTACGACAGCGGGATTGTGGAAATCGCCCCTGATTGCGTTATCGACATCAACGGTTCAACAGTCGAAGTGACAGGAGACATCCGCTTTCAGGGAAGATTCTCATTGACCGGCGGCACCGCATTGTTGAGTGGCAACTGGCAAAACGCCGGAGTCTTTCGGGCAGACAGTTCAACAGTCGTCTTCAACGGCACGAACCGCCAGAAAATAATCTGCCACAGGGACCGCTTCGAACGCCTGATCATCAGCAACACCGGCGCAGGCGATAGCGGAGAAGTCCGGGCATCAGGGACTGTGCGTGTCGAAAAAGAGATGTTCGTGGTATTCGGTATTTTTGACTTCACCCGATATCGCGCGTCCGCGAGGATCGGACATACTGTGATCGACCCTGCAGGAATTCTGCGTCTTGGCGGAGAAAACCTCACGGTCAGGGGAGAATTCAAAAACCGCGGAATATTTCTCGGCGGGAGTGGAGATCACATTTTCCGCGACTCCTGGCACAACTTTCCGGGGGCCGGGTATTTCGCGACCAGCAGAAGGACACTGGCACTTGGCAGAAACTCCTCCTGGATTCAGGAAGGAAACTTCAACAGCTCAGGCGGGCTGGTGGAAATAGCCGCTCCCGGGATTGTGACTTTCGGCGGGTCCAGCTTTTTTTTCGACTTCACCTGCAACAAACCGGGAACAATCCTTGTGTTCCCGGTTCTCCCCGGCGATCTTCAGCGATTCAGCGGCATGCTACGCATAAAAGGATCGCGCGGAAATCCCGTGTCCGTCATTTCGAGCAATTCAGGAACTGCGGCGAACATCGATCTTGCAGGAACCTGCGAGGTCAAATATGCCAGTGCACATGACTCCGGCAACATCGGCAACCCGGTCCACGCGTTCGATTCGCTCGATCAGGGCAATACCAGCGGCTGGATCTTTCCCTAAGGAGGAAACAATGACCATCCGGATTCTTTTCATGGCGCTCATCACTGCATAC
>JAQTRI010000104.1 GCA_028711905.1 Candidatus Wallbacteria bacterium
AATCTGTGCCTGTTCCGGGAACTGGTCGTTCGAATGGTTGAAGGTTGGCGCGTGGCACACTTGACAACCAGGGTCCGCGGTCATAGAATCGCCATTATTGGGCTGAACAGAGAACTGCATGACACAATTGATTACAGGAATTTTCATCCTTTTTTTTGCAGCAGTGCTTACCCCGGCCCTCAAACACAAGACACGGGATGTCTTTTTCGTTATTGCCGTTGTGTCAGCGTCCTGCCTTGTGCTCTTCAGTTCTTTCAGCGCTCTTTACACAGGAACCACCCAGACCCTGTCTTTTGACAGGGATATCTTCGGCACTGTCCGCCTGGAAATCGATCCGTTGACCGCCTTCTTCCTTCTGATCTTTGCTCTGATCGGAGGGCTGGGAGCGTTTTACACAGTGGGTTATCATTCCGGACATGGCCGGAGTTCCGCAGGTCAGTTCTTTTTCTATCCATTGCTGCTGGCCTCTATGATGGCTTTAGTCCTTGTCAGAAACGGTCTGGCTTTTCTTTTCTGCTGGGAGATGATGGCAATTTTTTCGTATTTTCTGATCATGCATGAGCACGAAAAAAAAGAAGTACAGGACACAGGCATGGAATACTTGATATTCATGCATGTCAGCCTGGTATTCCTGAGTATCGGCTTCGCACTTCTGTCAATCAAGTCAGGAAGTTTTGATTTTGCCGCCTGGAAAAAGCTTCCCTCTCCATACCTTATCCGTATATTCCCGCTTTTGATCGCGGGATTCGGCCTTAAGGCCGGTCTGATGCCATTTCATGTCTGGCTCCCCAAAGCCCATCCTGCCGCTCCAAGCAATGTTTCTGCCATAATGTCAGGAGCCATGATCAAAACCGGAATTTACGGTCTTGTCAGATACTGCACCCTGATTGAATCGATCCCCATATGGACCGGAGTCCTGGTTCTGGTTCTCGGGACTGTTACAGCTGTGTTCGGTATTCTGACAGCGCTGGGTCAAAAAGATATAAAAAAAGTTCTGGCTTATTCCAGTGTGGAGAATGTCGGAATCATCGGAATGGGGCTCGGGCTAGGTTTGATTGGGAATTCACTTGGAAACCTGCCTCTGTCTGTTCTCGGGTATTCTTCCTGCCTCCTGCATGTGTTCAATCACGCCCTGTTCAAAACCCTGCTGTTCTTCGGAGCCGGATCTGTTTTTCACGCGACAGGGGAAAGGAATGTGGAACTTCTTGGAGGACTCTCCAGAGCCATGCCATGGACAACATTTTTTTTCCTGTGCGGTTCAGTCTCAATCTCAGGACTTCCCCCTTTTAATGGCTTTATCAGCGAGTTTCTCTTATACTCCGGACTGCTTCACTGCGCTCTTTTGAAAAGTTCCGGTCTCATTGTGCTGGCGGTTGCAGCAATGGCTTACCTGTCTTTTGTGGGAGTCATGTCCATGATGTGCTTCGGCAAGATCTTCAGCATAGCTTTTCTCGGCATTTCGCGCTCCGGCAGTGAACAAACCTGCGCAACTTCTGAATCAACACTCTCCATGCTGGTCCCCATGGGATTGCTTTCGTCAGCATGTCTGGTTGCAGGCCTTGTGCCTTCACTTCTCCTGGGTTTCACCAGTCACGCAGTCAGCCAGCTGGCAAGGGGAACAGAAAATTTTTCCGTCATACCCTCCCTGAACAGGATTTCGCAGATGTCTTTAGCGGCAATTATTGTTTCCGCACTGGTGTATCTCATGCGCTGCTCCATCCTAAAATTCCAGGGAATCAGAACGGCCGTTACATGGGGATGCGGATATCAAAATCTCTCCCCCAGACTTCAGTATACCGGGTCGTCCTTTGTCAGCAGGTTCCTGGTGTTGATGAAACCAGTGCTCAACAGTCAGATCACTTACCGGGAACCTTCGGGTGCGTTTCCTGTTTCTTCTTCCTTTGAATCCCATTCCAGGGACCTGTTCGAATGGCTGTTTCTGTACCCGGTGCGTAAATCATTCCGCTTTCTGAAAGACTATTTCGGGTGGCTGCAAACCGGCAGTACCCAACAATACATCCGTTACGGGCTGGTGTTCCTGCTCCTTACCCTTCTCGGGGTATTGGGGATGAACCGATGAAGATACTGATTCCTGTTTTCAACATTCTGCTGATCATTTTCTTCCCTTTGCTTTATGCCGGAGTCATTAATTGCGAAAAAGCCTGGTGGTGCGGCCGGCGTGGCCCGAGTATCTGGCAGCCTTTTTATGATTTCGTGCGCCTTTTACGCAAAGGAGCAGTGATCAGTACTGCAACCTCCCCGATTTTCGCGATCGCCCCTTCCATCACTTTCTCCACCATGCTGATCGCAGCACTGGTAGTACCTCTGGCCAACAACAATTCGCTTATCGGTTTTCCAGGAGATTTCATTTTCTTCGCCTATCTGATGGGACTGGGAAAATTTTTTTCCCTGCTTGCAGCCATGGATACTGGCTCCAGTTTTGAAGGCATGGGCGCAAGCCGTGAAATCACATTTTCAACCTTTGTAGAACCGGCTTTCTTCATTGTGCTGGCCTCATGCGCCATCCTTACAGGACAAACCGCGTTCAACCAGGTTTTCTCCTTGATTTTCCTGTCGCCAGGCATCAAGGTTCTCTCACTGCTGCTCTGCAGCGCAGCCCTTTTTGTCATGCTTCTGACCGAGGGCTGCCGAACCCCTGTCGATGACCCCAATACCCATCTGGAACTGACAATGATCCACGAGGTGATGGTTCTGGACAACTCCGGTCCGGACCTGGCACTCCTTACATACGCGCATTATCTGAAAATGGTTCTAATCAGCGCCATGATCGTCAATATCTTCATGCCTGTGCTGGACAACTCTCTCCTGTCCGCCTGCCTGTTCTCAGCCGGGTTGATACTGACAGCCCTTGCTGTAGCAGTAACCGAGTTATCTGTTGCCAGGCTAAGAATGAGTCATGTGCCGCAGTTCGTCTATTTCATGAATTCCCTTGGCTATATCCTGCTTTTTTCAATCATTCTGATTGCTTTTTCAGGGAGATGAAACCGTGGAATACGCTCTGATCGTTCTTTTCGGACTTACCATACTCTACATTTCGGCCACCAGCAGGCTGGAAGTGTATATCAACTGCCTCTTTATCCAGGGGATGCTCCTGTTCCTGCTGATTCTTCTTACCATGCACGATGCCGATATTCCTGTGCTCTTACTCCTGATTCTGGAAACTCTCGGTCTGAAAGCCATTCTTGTTCCATGGTTTTTGCGCTACATTATCAGATCCAATCATATTTACCGGGAAGCCGAAGCCAGTCTCCCTCATTTTTACTCAGTAGTACTGACCACCATGATCTTCATCTTCAGCTTTTTTGTGGCCTGGTGGTCAACCCGTCTTCCAGACACGCCTGAAACAGTATACTTCGGTGTGTCGATCGCTGTGGTTCTGAACGGGCTTCTGATTATCCTCACACGCCACAAAATCATCACCCATGTCATGGGATTCATGATCGTGGAAAACGGCACATTTTTATTGTCTTTAGCTGTGGCTCGGGAAATGCCTCTCATCGTCAACCTGGGTATTCTGCTGGACATTTTTGTGGCCGTATTCCTTCTGGGAATCATGGTAACCCGCATCAGAAGCACTTTCGAGGAATTGGATATCGACATGCTTACAACTTTGAAGGACTGAACATGCTGCAACTGCTCCTATCCACGCCTGTAGTACTTTCCCTGCTAGCTCTGGCATTCCGTTCCAAAGCGTTTAACAAGGCCACGCTTGCATTCTTTGCTGTTTTTTATTTTTTCTGCTGTCTGTTCCTGGTTGTTCATCCAGTGCCTGCCAGCAGCTATTTTGCCGTTGACGGACTGAATTCTATCTTTCTGCTTCTGCAGTCTGTGGTTTTTCTCGCGGCTCTTCTCTATTCAATCGCTTTCCTGACCGAGAGCGGCCTGACCGAGGAATGGCAGGCTTACTATACCGCACTGATGCTGCTCTTCGCCTTCTGCCTCACAGGCCTGACCCTGACCACCCACCTGGGACTGTTCTGGGTGTTCCTCGAAGCCACTACCCTTGTAACCACACCATTTATTTTCGCCGAAAAAAAGCGCACTTCTCTTGAAGCGGCATGGAAATACATTTTTATTTGTTCACTGGGAATCACCTTTGCTTTTATCGGAATCATCCTGCTTTCACTGGGCGCAAAGTCGGTGGAATCGCTTTCATTCCCGGACCTTTATCGCCAAGCAACAGAAATTAACAGTTTCTGGCTTTCAATGGCCTTTGTCTTTCTGCTGGTCGGTTTTGGCACTAAAGCCGGTCTTGCGCCCCTGCATTCATGGCTTCCTGACGCCCATTCCGAAGCACCCCCTCCGGTTTCCGCCCTGCTGTCTGGGGCCCTGCTCAATGGAGCTCTTCTTGGCATACTCAGAATGCTCGAATTGATGAATCGTGCAGGACTCGGCCAATATCCCAGACTCCTTCTCATCTGCATGGGTCTCATGTCGCTGGTTATCTGCTCGGTTTATACGCTGAAAGCAGTCAACTACAAGCGTATGCTGGCGTATTCGTCCGTTGAGCATATCGGCATCGCAACCCTGGCCTTTGGTGTGGGGGGAGCAGCTGTCCTGCCGGGACTTCTGCATCTGGTCGGCCACTCTCTTGCCAAAGCTTCATTGTTCCTGTCAAGCGGCAACATTCATCACAGATATAAAACCAGGGACATCGCCGGGGTTACAGGTGTATTGTCCAGCGATCCAGGCACAGGCAGGCTCTGGATCGCAGGTTTCCTGATGCTATCTGCTTTCCCGCCTTCCCCGCTGTTCTATTCCGAATTCCTGCTGCTCAAGGAAATGCTGGTTCAGCGTCTATACATACCGGCTCTCATGACAGCGCTGCTTCTGACTCTGATCCTGCTCAGCATGGGTTCAGTGGTATTTCGCATGGCATTCGGCGGAAACAGCTCAGCAAAAGCTGAACACTCAGGATATCTTTTCCTCATACCTCAGATTATATTGCTGGCTGCTGCTGCGGCAGCAGGCTTCATTCCATCTGAATTTTACGCTTTTCTTTCGCGGGGGGTCTTCCTTTGAGCAAGGATTTTTTGCGTTTTAAAAATCATCAGTCAGTCAGGACCTCAGATATTCCCTGGCTGTCCGCAGGTTTATTCCGTGACACAGTGCTTAAGGCTTGTCAGGAAGGAACCCGCCCGATTCTGCTGGATGCCACAGGCAGTGACCGTTTTACAGTCGTTCTGGCAGATGACCGCGAACACAGCCTGCTTTGCGCCGGATGTGTTCTGGAGGGTAAATCAGGGTATCAGTCTCTGTCCGCTGAATTCCCGGCGTTTCATATGTTCGAGCGTGAATTGTGGGAAAATTCAGGTATAGTTCCCATTGGTCATCCCTGGCTCAAACCAGTGCGTTACCCGCACAACGCCATAGAGAGCCGTGAGATGACAGACTATCCCTTTTTCAGCGTTCACGGCGAAGAAGTCCACGAAGTCGGAGTCGGACCTGTACACGCCGGGATCATTGAACCCGGCCATTTCCGTTTCATGTGCAATGGCGAGCGGGTATTTCACCTGGAGATCCAGCTCGGTTATCAGCACAGAGGCGTAGAGCAGCTCATGCTCAAGGGAAATTTTTTCAACAAGTCCGTACTGTCAGAATCCATTACCGGAGATTCCACAATTGCCCATGTTTCAGCCTATTGCGGCGCACTTGAAGCCCTGGCAGGGATCACCCTGTCAACAAGGGCTTTGAGCATCAGAGTTTTTGCCCAGGAGATTGAGCGGGCGGCCTGCCACTTCGGCGACCTGGCCGCTTTAGCCAATGATGTGGCCTATCTGCCCGCCAGTTCGTTTTACGGTAACTTCCGCACACCCCTGATCAACATGCTGCAAAGCATCTGCGGCAACCGCTTCGGCAAGGGACTGATCCGGCCGGGCGGTGTGGCGTGTGACATCAGTCAGTCTTCGCTTCCTGAACGGCGCGAACAGCTTAAGGATATCAGAGCATCTTTCCGCATCATCACTGAGGACCTGTTCAGTTCAGCCAGTGTGCTTTCCCGTTTTGAGAAAACCGGAACAGTTCCCATGGAAACAGCCGCTGAAATCGGCATGACCGGTCTGGCAGGGAGAGCATCCGGACTGGCTCACGACATCAGAGTTCACCATCCTTACAGCTGGTATAAACTGAACAGGATTGAACCTGTGACTCAAACCGGGGGTGATGTGCTGGCCAGAGCCCTGCAGCGCAGAGACGAAGCTGAGCAGTCATTCGAACTGGCGCTGAAAATTCTGGATGAACTCCCTGCAGGGGAACTTCGACGACCGCCGGAAACACTGCAAGCCTCTTCAATGGCTGTGGCTCTGACTGAGGGATGGCGTGGAGAAGTGGCTCATATGGCTGTGACTGGAGCAGATGGGAAACTGACCCGTTACCGTGTCAAAGACCCGTCTTTCACCAACTGGTTCGGCTTGGCTCTGGCTGTGCGCAATAACGAGATTTCCGACTTCCCGCTCTGCAATAAAAGCTTTAATCTTTCATACTGCGGAAACGATTTATAGGAGCATAACATGATCGGTTGCGCCAGAATGCGCTTTAAGTTCGGCCCCCTGTTCATCCCTGATGTGCGTAAAGCCACATTGAGTGCAGCTTTTCGCGGACTGCCTCTTCCTGACAACGGAAATTGTGTGTCCGGCTGCAATGAGTGCCTGCATGTGTGCCCGACCGGAGCGATCTCGCTCTCGCCACTGACCATTGACATGGGCAAGTGCGTGTTCTGCGGCGACTGTGTGGCAGCATGCACACACGGGGCCATCAGGTTCAGCAACTTCCACCACCTGGCGACAACTGAGCGGGACAGGTTGAAAGTGTCCGGCATATCGGTTGAAGAGTATAAAAAAACCGCTGTCACCCCGCCTGAAAATGCCGGGATGTTCCGTAATTCATTCAAATTCAGGCAGGTCTCTGCAGGGGGATGCAGTTCATGCGAGATGGAGCTTAACGCCTGTTCCAATGTCAATTTCGACATGGGTCGTTTCGGACTTGAATTCGTAGCTTCCCCGCGGCACGCCGATGGGCTGGTAATCACAGGTCCAATTTCGGAAAATATGGCCCTCGCACTTGAAGATACCTATCAGGCCATGCCTGATCCGCGGATTGTCATCGTTGTCGGGGCCTGCGCAATCAGCGGTGGGGTGTTCGCGGAGTCAAAGGCTTTGAACCGCAGCTTTTTCGACCGCCACAAGGTCGACCTTTACATCCCTGGATGCCCGGTTCACCCATTGAATTTTATCAATGGCATCCTGGATTTTCTCAATCTCAGGAAATAAAAAAAGGTCCCCTTACAGGGACCTTTCAGTTTGTTACCTCAGCGGATCACTTGACAAATTTGACCACGCGCTGAATCATGTCATTCATGTCCCTGGGGGCATTTTCGAATTCAGCCTTGAACTGCATGCAGTATTCCCTTGAATCAGCAAGTTTGAAACTTGAGCCGGAATCAGCGTACTGTTTCAGATTCTCTCCCAGTTTGTTCAAGGTCCAGATCACATTAGTCAGCAGGTCCGAATTTTTCACGAACAGCATATCCAGGTCCTTGTCGTCAATGACCAGAGCCAGTGCCCTGATGTGCTCATACACGATTTTTTCCAGAGCAGTTTTCAGACATGCGGTCATTTCCCGCACTGCCGTCAGATCATCGGTTGTGAAATTTTCCCGGAACAGCCGGGTTTCCAGTTCCTGTCTGATCGTGATCGCAGAACCGATCTCATCGCGCACCTGGCCGAGAATCCCGTTGAAATCAAGCCCTGACGGGATATCCAGGGCACTGACCATTGTGCTGTAGAACAGCACACCAGCCAGCATCAGCTGCATCCATACCTGTTTGTCCACTCTCATTTTGAAACCCCTTATATATGTGTTACCATATTTATATCTGTTTTCGAAAGTATTTCAAGTGAATTTTTGTGTAAAACTGTTTTTCATGCATCAGATAACTGTGATATATTTTCAGCATGACGATTTTTCCGGACATCAAGAAGCCATCATTGCTCGTGCATCGCGGTCGTTGCAGGAAAAACATCGCTTCCATGGCGGAATTCTCCCGCCACAATAAAGTACGCTTCAGACCGCACTTCAAAACCCACCAGTCGACCGAAGTGGGAAATCTCTTCCGCGAATCCGGAATTGATCAGATCACTGTCTCGTCAGTCAGCATGGCGCGTTTTTTTTCTGATGCCGGCGAATCAGATATTACTATCGCTTTTCCGGTCAATGTCAGAGAACTCGATGACATTGTCGAACTGAGCCGGAAAATCAGGCTGGGTCTGCTTCTGGAAAGCGTTGAATCAGCTGACCTGATAGGCAGATCCGGTTTGTCGGCAGATATCTGGCTCAAGATCGACACCGGCAACCGCCGCACAGGGATTGACTGCAGAGATGAGCTTTCAGCAGGAGCAATTCTGACCTCTGCCGGGCAATTTCCCGGTCTGAGAATCAGAGGATTGTTGACCCATGCCGGACACACCTACCGCGCAGGCAGCGCAAAAAACATTTTAGATGTTCACAAGCAGAGTGTGTGTAAGATGATCCGGTTGCGGGACAGGCTCACATCTTCTCATGGCCGGCTGGAGATTTCCATCGGGGATACACCTGCACTCAGCCTGCGGCCTGATCTAAGCGAAATCGATGAAATCAGGCCCGGTAATTTCGTGTATTACGATGCCACGCAGCTTGCCATGGGTGTTTGCGCTGAGGACGACATTGCTGCTGTGGCTGCCTGTCCTGTAGTGGCGCACCATAAGGACAGGAACGAGCTTGTTATTTACGGAGGCGCAGTGCACCTGTCAAAAGACAGAATTGTTGCACAAGGCCATGACTGCTACGGGCTGGTCGTAATACTGAATGAATCCGGCTGGAGCGATTTGCTGCCTGGAGCGTCTGTCACGGCCTTGAGCCAGGAGCACGGCATTGTGCGTGGCGGTGGCGAGATATTCGATCTGTTTCCCATCGGCAGCCTTATAGGCGTTATCCCAGTTCATTCATGCCTGACAGCCGACCTTCTGCGCCGGGAGACGGTGATGATATGAGGCTTAAGTCCTCACTTTTTCTGCCAGCGGTCCCCTTTTTCCAGCACTGACTCCGGCCCATCGCTGTCCAGCCAGATTCTAGCCGCAGGGTCGCGCAACAGATACGCGTCCCAGAAAGCTGTGCTCAACGCCAGAATCACCCGGTGGTGATTGGGATTGCGCTCAAGCTGATCTCCGGGCAGGGCCCGGTCAGCGAACGCCGAATGCTCAGCCATGTCGAGCACCAGTTCGTACTTGCTCCCTGCAGGCAGGGCCGGGAACACGGTCAGCCGCTCTCCGGCTTTCGTATCCGCGATCAGGGAATCGTCATCAGTGCCGGTCATCAGCAGCCAGGGAACGGTCACCTGCCCGAAGGCCTTTTCCGCTGATCCGCGGTTCGCGCCTGACGGGCTCATGATCACGGCTGCTTTGATGCGGGTGTCTTCAAACCAGGCCCTGCCGAGATAGCGCTGGCCGCTGACAGCCTGGGTCGTGGCTGCGCCGAAGGAATGACCGGACATGCCGATGGATGTCAGGTCGAGTCTTCCGCAAAGTCTATGGCCTGTTTCAGCGTTCCAGGCTTCCAGTTCTGTGATCACCGCCGATACATCCTTGACCCTTAGCAGCATGTTTTCGAGACTTGCAGCCTTTTTCATCGCCATCTTACGAAACAGCGGTCTGGTTTCCTTCCACACGGTCTCATCGCTGCCGGGATGTTGAAGAAAAACCACCACATACCCGCGCTGCGCCCAGTGCTGTCCCAAAAATGAGTTTCCCTCGCGTGAGCCGCCGAGCCCATGGCTGAACAGGACAACCGCATGAGATTTCCCGCTCCCGGGAACATAGACTCGAACCGGGATTTCGCGTTTCCGCTCAGGATCGCTGACAGTCAAATCAATAGTATATGGATTACTCATTCCAGCTACATTCACAGGATCATAGGCTTTCACATCTGAAGCAGCTGCAGGTAAGGTC
>JAQTRI010000506.1 GCA_028711905.1 Candidatus Wallbacteria bacterium
AGGATCTCTCCTTCAGATATCTTTTCTGTCAGGAATGATTGAAGCGGACCGGAAGGGCTCAATAGATCCGGGAGGTCTGCATCTTCAACAGAGATACCGGAAAAAGCGCACTGGCGGATGCAGGGGAGATTTTTTTTGGCCGGAGCGTGGAAAGAGTCAGCTTCGAGGAAATGGTCGCGTATCTTTAAAGCAGCATGGCATGCTGAAGTTGGAGTAAAATCCATTGATTTTTTCAGTCCGAACACTATGCTGAAAGTGTTTCCACTCAACAAAAGTATTTCCGCGTCAAGGTCAGAAATGATTTCTCTGATAGCTTTTGGATCCAAGCAGGCGGTACTTGGAGCTTTTTTCTGCGCAGGTTCTATGATCCCCAGCAGAAAGGATAAAGACTGGATTTCACGCTGGATTTTTTTGGCGGCAGAGGATGACCAGTCGAAACCGACAGGTGTTTTCCGTTCGCTGTTTTTGCCTGATCTCTCACTTTTCATAACCTGGTTCCTGTATCCAGAATCATAGGCCGAAATTCGATCTCAGCTATCATACTACCTTCAGTGCAATAATTTTGCCAATCCAATCAGTTTGGGAGACCGGTCGGGCATATTTGCCTGTCCGGCATAGATAGCATAGTATAATACAATGTTTCGTTATTTGATCATTAATTTGATATTGACCGGTCTTTTTATCACCGGGTGCGGCGGAAATGAAAGATCCGGGCAGAATGAACAGGTGGTCATTTTAGAACATAAGCCGGAAGTTGCGACTCTTTCATACGGAGACACCTATGTGGAGAGTTATATTGCCGACATCATATCTCTGAATCCGGTCCTTATTAATGATGGGGTTTCCTATGACATCTGCGAAATGGTTTTTTCCGGACTGGTGAAGATGGATGAAAACTATTCGATAGTCCCTGATATGGCTGAGACATGGGAAGTTTCAGCTGACGGAATGAGTATTTCCTTCAGGCTGCGGAAAGGCATTCAGTGGCACGATGGCGCTCCTTTTACGGCTGAGGATGTCCGGTTCACTTTCGACAAAATTGTTGATCCTGCGATTGAATGCCCTGACAGGGATTATTATGAGTCCTTTGAAACTATAGAGGTTCGGGACAATCTCAATTTAAAGGTAGTTCTGCGCGAGCCTTTTGCACCGGCTCTGGAATACTGCGGATTCAGTGTTATTCCTGCACATCTTTACCGTGGGGTTGATATTTCCACCTCCCCTAACAATCAGAGACCTGTCGGTACCGGACCCTTCCGCTTTATCAGCTGGACTCCGGATGAGCAGGTGGTGCTGGAGGCCTTTCCCGAATATTATAACGGCAGGGCTTACATCGACCGGTATGTTTATCGTGTGATCCCGGATAAATCCATGGCTTTTCTGGCTTTCCAGAAAGGTGAAATCGATCTTTTTACGCTCACTAATGATCAGCTGAAGCTGGTCAGCGAGTCTTCTGAATTCAAGACCAGGTTCAATTTGTTTCGCACTTCCAAGTATCTGAACTACCTTTGCTTTAACCTGGAAAAACCTTATCTGGCAGACGCTAAAGTACGGCTCGCATTAGTTATGGGCATTGACCGCCAGGAGATTATTGACCGTATCAAACAGGGAAACGCTGTTGTCACGACCGGTCCATTCATGCCCGGACACTGGTCTTTCAATGAATCCACCGTTCCAATTCCATATGATCCGGAACAAGCCCGAATCCTTCTTGAAGAAGCCGGTTACAGGGACAAGGACGGGGACGGCATTCGGGAGAAAAACGGGCAGAAGCTGGCTGTCGAATTCCTGAACACGGGTAATTACGCGGAAACCCTCTTAGTGCCGCGTGCGCTCCAGAGTTACTGGCGTGAAATCGGCGTTGAGTGCGTTATCACAGCTCTGGAATGGAGCAAGGTGCTGGACAGGACCACAAAAAAGGATTTCGATGTAACGATCTTCGGTCAGAGTCTCGGAGGCTGGGACCCCCACTCTGAGTTCGGTAACTGGCACTCCACCCAAGTCCCGACTGAGGAGAACAACTGGAGGGGTTACAACCTGAGTTCATACCGCAATCCGGAAGTCGACCGGTTGCTTGAACAAGGCCGCAGCACTTACGATTTTGAAGAGAGAAAGCTTATTTACCGGCGCATCCATGAAATTCTCAACACGGACCAGCCTTGCTGTTTCCTTTATGTGCTTCAGAGTGTTCATGCGATCGACAAGCGCTTTCATGGTGTAGCTCTCAGCAATGCCGGCAGGTTTACCTCTTTAACCAAGTGGTATGTTCCTGAACATTTGCAGAAGTATCGTTAAGGGGAATGTTTTGGGTGTACCCAGCTACAAATCCAAAGTAAAGGCTGAAGACTTTTTTTCTCCTGATGACTACTTAGCCTATCTCCGAAAAAAGAAAAAACTTCGGCATCTCCCGGAATTGCTGGGTGCGGTGATCACTTATCAGGGGTCTGTTTTTGAGTCTGCGCTGAGCATGGGGTTTCATGAGATCCCTTTTGGCGGACTGCGGATCGGGATTTTATCTGCCGGAACCGGGGATGTGGCTGTTGTCGGTGGTTTCGGCATTGGAGCTCCGGCCGCTGCTGTT
>JAQTRI010000105.1 GCA_028711905.1 Candidatus Wallbacteria bacterium
ACGCGAGGGTCTGGACCTGCCTGAGGTCGCGCTGGTGGCCATTCTGGATGCGGACAAGGAGGGGTTTCTGCGCTCGAGCCGGTCGCTGATCCAGACTTTTGGCCGGTGCGCCCGCAATATCAACGCCAGGGTGGTGATGTACGCGGACCGTGAATCAGATGCCATGAAAGAGGCTGTGGCAGAGACCTGCCGTCGCCGGAAGATTCAGCAGGAGTATAATGAAAAACACGGCATTGTGCCAAAGGGCATTGTAAAGGCTGTGGCTGACGGACTGACTCCTCCCGGGGAAGTGGCTAAGGATGTGGTGAAGTATGTGGACAGCCTGAGCCTGGAAGAAGTGATTGACAGGCTGACACAGGACATGGAAAAAGCGGCCAATAACCTGCAGTTCGAAAAGGCTGCTGAGATTCGCGATGAAATCATAATGCTCAAGCGGGAACTGGTTCAGAAAAGCCCATCCGGTGACTGACACTTTCCGCCTGAATTTCTTCAGCTTTTGTAGTATCCTTTTTTCGGGGAAATATGTCCGAAGCGATGGCCCGGCGCCGGAAAGGCCGGAAATCTTTTCGTTATTCATTTTTCAGCCTGCTGATGCTGGCCGTGTATCTTTTTCTTTTCAGCGGTTTCAAGCTCAAAATCGGTCGCATGGAAGAAGAGCCGTTTTCAGTGATGCTGAACCGGCACATGCGCTCAATAGCCGGCCTGGATTATGAAAGAAACCGGGAAAAAAGCGACTGCACAGCTGCAGTTTCACAGCAGGCAGATCGCACGGGCCTTCCTGTGACGGTCGATCCCGAACCTGCTCTTGTGACAGTGCCGACACTCATCCCCATGGTAGTGACTGCGGCCCCTGCATACGAAGCAAAGAATGCGGAAAGACCGGAGACTCTTCCCCCTGCAAAAAAATCTGCACTCAGGAATGTCATACCAGTGCGAGTGGAGATGGTTGAATCTGCAAGAAAGCCAGCTGATCTGAAAGATCTGGATGCCGGCCTTTCGCCTAAGAGCGAAAGTTCCGACCCGGTTACGGACATGCTCGAGCGCGGATCAGACGCTATCAGCCGCAAAGTCGACAGCATCAAGGAAAAGATCAGGCAGAGGACAGGTATAGACATTATCGAGGTCAGAAGAGAAGATGGAAGCAGAGTATACACACTCGGGAAAAATTTTAACGCCTTTACAGTCGAAGTGGATCAGCTTCCTCAGGAATGGGCTTTTCGCATTGATGAGGGACAGATCAGTATCGATTACCTGAAGAGTCTGGACGAACAGGTCAGGATCGGCATCTCGCGGAGTTTTTAGTGTTTTCCGCTTTCTTCATCCTTGCGGTAAAAGGGAAAAGAATCAATCGATCGTTTTTGCATGGCGAACACCTGCACGGTCTTCAAGAATTTTCCGTTACGATCAACCGCCATGTTGATGACGATGTTTCCAGAGTCATACTTCAGGACTACAGCGTATGCATCGCGAAGGCCGCTGCGATCTCCGGTGACAATAGCATTGCCGATTCGTGATCCCTGGCAGACCAGAGGTACAACCTTGCCGTTCTCGATGTCGTATTTTTTCATGATATGGTAAAGATCATGGCTGACCGGTCCGTGCGGATCGTGGTTGTGCCCAGGGTATCCGGACTGGTTGCCGAAAGAAAAAAACCAGTGCGTATCCCCGTTGTCTCCGAAATATAAGCCGAATCCCTTGTCCTGGGACTTTTTTTCATCTGAAGAGCTTGGCTGTCTGGCTTTTTCCGGTTTTGTCCCAGAACCGAACTGGCCCAGAAGATCATCGACAGTGTCAGCCCACAGATACAGAACCGCTGAGCAGAAGATAAGAATCAGCACCTTTTTCATCAGGCACCTCCGATGTGATTGCCGGATGTGGCATCAAAATTATGATATCATGTTTCGTGTCTTTACACAGACCGGAGGTTGATTTGAAAAAGATTTTATGCTTGATGCTGCTGATCTGCGCTCTTCACCTGCATGCCTATGGCTTCAAGATTCACTATCTGATCACAGCTGACGCCCTCAGACAGCTGGAACAATACCCGCTTTTAACCGCTAATGCCGAGCAGGTGGCTTTTGTCGCTGCCATGACTGATGATTTCAGGCTGGTGCGCAGAGTTGAGAATTTCAGGCATTTTATTGACTGGGAAAACTATCCGGCCTTGAAATCCGGCCTGATTCCTGAAAAGGAATTCCGCGAAAAATATGACAGTGATTTTGTCGGGCTCAACGGCGATTTGCCGTACGCCATCATGAATGAATTCGATCTTATGACCGGATTTCTCGCTCAGGGAGATTATGAGATGTTTCTTCTGCATCTTGGACTGGCCGCGCATTACTGCGGAGATCTGTTTCAGCCCCTGCATCTTACCAAGTATTACGATGGCTATAAGGAAGAGCAGCGCGGGATCCATTCCAGATTCGAAGGAAGTTTCGCAGAACAGCAGCTGCCGTTTTACAGAGCAGTGGATGAAAAACCGGAGTTGATCGATGACCTGAAGGACAGCCTGTATCGGACGATCATGGACAACCGGCTGGCTATTCCGGCGGTCCTGTCTGACGGACGGTCCCTGCGCCGGCCTGGTGGAGGTTACGGAGCAAAAGACCAGGAACTGGCAGCAACCACTGTGGGGCTCTTGAATGGAGCGGCACACTTTATTGCATCTTTTGCGGCAACAGTGATGGAACGCACAGGCGGTCGGCACGCTCAGGCCGGTTATCGACTCGATCCCAACCATTCGATGAAGCATCTGTATGACCATGAGATGTGTGATCCGCTGACTGAAGTGATAACTCCTTTGTGCAACGGGTTGACAGTCAAGCCTGTGACCCCTGATTACATCAGCAGGCAGTTCCGCGGTTTTCCCCGCAGCATCAGCTTTTTTCCCGGGTCTGACTGCATGCTGGAAAGCAACTTGGCTGAAATGTTCTGCGATGGTGTGAGGAGGCATATCCTGAAAGGCGATGGAATCGTCATCTGGAACGGACGCGGCTTAAGGCATCACCTTGACCCTGGGCCGGTATTGATCGGGGACGCCAGACTGGTTTTCGCCTTTTCCAACAAGCTGGCTGTTCTGGAAATGAGAGGTTCCGACATTATTGCGGTATTCGAGAAAAGCGCTAACGATACCGCGGTTTCCGGCGGGCTGTTCCAGCAGAGCGGGCTGAGGATCGTGCTGGACCGGATCGCTGACCGTATTGTGGTCAAGAGTGCCCATTACCGTGGTCAGCCGCTGGAACCGGAGTCCTGGTACACAGTCGCCACAAACGAGTTTCTGGCTAATGGTGGAGATGGATATTCCATGTTCCGGCAGTCGCGTAAAACCACTGTTCTTGAACAGTCGGATTATGACCTTTTTATTGAACTGCTTCGGAGCGGACCCGTGTCTGTGGAGATAGACAGGCGCAACAGATTTTCTGCATCAGTGAGGCTGAGCGAATAAATTTTTACCCTGAAATCCAGGTCCCCGCCTGGAATGCTGTGACAGCCACCAGCCAGCCAAGGACAGTTGTGTAAACGACGGAAAAAGCTGCCCAGCGCCAGCCTATCTCCTGTCTGATGACAGCGATGGTGGCTACGCATGGCACATAAATCAATGACATCAGCATGAAAGACATGGCGGACAAAGGTGTGAAAAGGAGTCTGAGCGACTCCTGAAGATTGCCTGCCTGCAGCAGGGTCCCAAGTGTTCCGACTACTACTTCTTTAGCCAGCACACCGAACAGGAGCGAGACCGCAGCCTGCCAGCTTCCGAATCCTGCGGGCGAAAGTAATGGAGAAAGTCCTGACCCGAGTCTGCCGATCAGGCTGTTCTGGGACGCGAACTCTACTCCTGCGGGAAGACTGGCTAAGAGCCAGATAACAGCGACTCCGGCCATGATGATGGTTCCGGCTTTTTTAAGAAACATGGCCGAGCGGGTGAGAGCATAGCGAAAGACATTGGGCCAGTACGGAACATGATAGGGGGGCAATTCCATGATCAAAGGGGAGGTCTCCTCTTTGAAGAAAAACTTCTGGAACATCTTGGCTGTTATCACTGCTAAAAGCACACCTGTCAGGTACAGTCCGAACACAACAGTTCCGGCGCGGCCGGGAAAGAAAACCGAAGCGAACAGGGTATAGATCGGCAATCTGGCGGCACAGGACATCAGGGGGACAACCATGATTGTGACTACCCGGTCTTTGCGCGTTTCCAGCGTGCGGCAGGCCATGATACCGGGTATGCTGCACCCGAAGCCCAGTATCAACGGGATAAAGGACTTTCCGTGCAACCCCAGAAAATGCATGAAACGATCCATGACAAAGGCTGATCTGGACATGTACCCGGAATCTTCCAGAACGGCGATAGCCAGAAAAAGCACAAACAGGTTGGGCAGAAATATCACTACTGACCCGACTCCGCTCAAAATGCCATCACAGACGAACGAAACCATTATTTTCGGCAGAAGACTGCTCAGCCGGGTGGAGACAAAGATTTTTATCGATTCGACCGCGTGACCCACGAATCCCGCCAGTGGTCCGCCCAAAGCAAAGACCAGTTGAAAAGTCAGCCACATGACGAACAAAAAAATCGGGATGGCCAGAAAGCGGTTGAGAACGACATTGTCGATCTTTTCCGAAAGATCCATGCGCGCGCGGAGGTTGCTGCGTTTGCGGACAGATTCTCTTACTAATCCGTGAATGTAAGCATAGCGCCGTTCGGCGATCAGCACTTCCAGTTCTTCATCGTATTTTTTTTCGAATTCACCCGCGATCTGTGTTACCTGTTCCTTGAATTCCGGCTCCAGCAGGCAGGTGAAGAATGGGTCCCCTTCCAGTATTTTCAGAGACAGAAATCGTGCGGGAAGGCGGCAGTTTTCCGGATGCATCCTGTTGAGACTTTCGAGCATAGATTCGATTTCCTCACTGTAGTCGATGCGGAAATCCGGCTTTTTCCTGTCTGAACGGATGATCTCTCTCATGAGCAGCTCAATTCCATTGGACTGATTGGCCACTGTGCGCACAACAGGGACTTCCAGGATTCGGGAAATGGTGTTGCGCCTGATAGCCAAGCCTTTTTGCAGTGCCAGGTCCATCATGTTCAGGCAGAGGATCAGGTCGATTCCCAGCTCCAGAAGCTGAATTGCCAGGTAAAGGTTGCGTTCCAGATTCGAGGCGTCGATCACTACCACTGCCAGGTCGAAGCCGCCTGCAAGCAGATAATCGCGGGCGATCTGCTCGTCCTGAGAGTAGGAACTGAGGCTGTAAATCCCCGGAAGGTCAGTTACTTCGACATTGCAGCCATCGATAAAAAAAGTCCCGACCTTTTTTTCCACAGTGACGCCAGGCCAGTTCCCAACCTCCTGGCTTGATCCGGTCAGGGCGTTGAAAACCGAGGTTTTTCCACTGTTCGGATTTCCGGCTAAGACGATTTTTAATTGCCGCACTAAGATTTCTCCCTGCTGACAAAAATCCTGTCTGCCTCATTTTTGCGCAACGAAAGGCAGTAATCCTTGATCCTGAATTCCAGCGGATCTCCAAGCGGGGCCTTGCGGATCAGCTCGATTGTTTCTCCGCGGATCAGGCCGAGAGCCAGGAGCTTTCTCCTCACTTCTCCGCAAGTTTCCAGTCTGATCACCAGGGCCCGCTCGCCGGGAGAGAGGTCGGAAAGGCGAACCAGGTTCTTGACCGGGCTTGATTTTTTATCGATTCTGCAGGATTTTCCGGCCCGTCCGCCGGCATCGAGAAATTCCTTGAAATTGACCAGAAATTGGGGCTCGACTTCCTTGCAAGTTTCCATGAATTCGAAGAATTTAACGACTTTTTCGAATGTTTCCTGATGAAGGCTGTGCTCTATGGCGCAGGCTTCAATATCCGCGAGAGATTTGTCTAAGCCAAGCACTTTCTGGAAGAAACTGGACATGATCCTGTGGCGGTCGTAAAGCTGACGGGCCAGTTTTTCACCGCCGGATGTCAGTTCGACATAACCATAGCTTTCGTGTTTGACAAGTCCTGCGCGGGACAGATTTTTAACTGCAACCGCTGCTGAAGCAGGGGTCACTTCCAGCATGCGACTGAGTTCGCTGACGCGTGTAACTCCGCCTTCACCTGCGAGCATTAAAATGGCTTCAAGATAATCTTCCTGGCTGCTGGAAAGGCCTTTCATCTGCACACCTCGAAATTTTTAGAGGTCTATAATATATTTAGCGCATACTAACATTTTTGTCAAACCTGTTGCATTCTTGCAATTTGAACTGAGAAAATCATATATTACCTGAGAACGGGCGGTCCGGGGAGAAGTTCCCGGTTCCAGTGTCGCACTCAAAGCCCGGAAGGCAGGTGAGCATGAAAATATCACGGCTGATGTCCACGCAGCATCCGGACAATGTCAACACGCCTTTTTTTGCGCGTGACCCGGTGATCGGGGGAGACGACGAGATCCAGGAAGCGTTCTATGTATACTCGCACTTAAAAATCGATGAGCAGTTGTGGGATGCTGAGGGTAAAGAGGTGGACAGTTTTGTCGTGGAAAAGCTGTTTTCACGCTATTCATCGTATTTCCGGGAAAACATTCTCGGACGCGACAAGTTTCTGACCCTGAGACTGCCGAACCCGGATGTTGAACCGACACAAGGCAAGATTCTGCTCGAATCCCTGCATTCCATACCGCGAAATTTCGATTTGGCCCGTGCGTTTTACCAGGAAGACATTCCACCTGTGTTTGAGGTGGTACTGCCGATGTGCCGGTCAGAGAAAAACATCACCAGGGTGCACCAGTATTACCTCAAGCATATCATCGATCATCAGCACCTTCCGGTGCTTGATAAGGATGTGACCATCGGCAGCTGGCTGGGGCGTTTTCAGCCTTCCGACATCCGGGTAACCCCTTTGTTTGAAACAAAGGAAGCCATACTCAATTCTGCTGTTTCAGTTGAACGCTATGTCCGCTCAGAAAAGATCCGTGACCTTCAGCGCGTATGGTTTGCCCGCAGTGACCCGGCTTTGAACTACAGTTCGACTGCCGCTGTTCTGCTGGTCAAGATCGCGCTTTATCGAATGCACGAACTCGAGAAAAAACTGGGGATGGAGATCCTGCCGATCGTCGGGTGTGGGTCTGCTCCGTTTCGTGGGAATTTCAAGCCCACTAATGTGCTTGATATGGCCAGGGGTTATCCCAGTGTGCAGACATTCACCGTGCAGTCGGCTTTCAAGTATGATTACCCGCTGCGCCAGGTGCTGGAAGCCATCGAGCAGATCAACTGTACTAAGCGCGGGTCCCCGCTCTTTATTGACGCCGACTTAGCTGAGCGCTACATCGAAAAGATGGAAAAAGACTATGTGAAATCCATCATGCAGCTGGCTCCGGTCGTCAATCTGATGAGCACTTATGTGCCTCAGAGACGCAGGCGTAAGCTCCACACCGGATTGTTCGGATACTCCCGCAGTTCCAAGGGTGTGGCTTTGCCGCGGGCCATCAAGTTCTGCTCTGCGCTTTATTCATTGGGACTGCCTCCGGAGGTGCTGGGTCTGTCAGCCCTGAAGCCGGATGAAATTCATGTCATCCGGGGATTTTACCACGGCATTGACAATGACATGGCTGATGCTCTGCAGTTTGTCAACCGCAGGAACCTGGATTATTTTCCCTGGTCAGTACGCAGAAAGATCAATCGTGTGCTCGAAATGTTCGATTTCCGCGTCAATGCGGAACATGAGGAGATCACGACCGAAATTCTGGCTGCCTTGAAAAAACAGGATATTCACAGGGTTCAGGAGGGAATTCTGAAGGCCGCGCATATCCGTCGCTTCTTGGGTTGAGGCTATACGGGACTGGATGCATGATTTTCTGTTTTCTGTATTTTTTGTAGACATGTCCTGGTATCCGGGATATACTTTATAATAACCATTATGGCAGGAAAATGAAAAAGGCTGAATCTGCTGCGGTTTTCGGTAAAGGTGCGTTGAAAATCGACATCTCCAGAAGGGATGATGTCACAGTTCTGCATTTCAACGGAGAGTTTATCTATGACCTGGTGGATGAGTTTCAGCAGTATACAGATACTCTGACTGATCAGGACCTGAAAAAAGTGGTGCTGGATTTTTCCGGATTGGAATGGCTGGACAGCGCTGCTATCAGCGCTTTTCTGAATCTTATTCACAGGTGCAGCCGGATAGGCGGCAGGGTGGCGGCCTGCAGCGCTCCTCTTCGTGTGAGCAAGATTCTCAATCTTACCAGAATCAATCTGCTTTTGAAGACCGGGACCAGTTTCGAGGATGTCAAACGGCACCTTGGGTAAAGGTTGGGCGGGCAGGGGATCTTCGGTATAGCAATTTGTTTGTTTTATGGATTTCTGATCAATGATCGAATACATTCTAACCATGCCTGAAACCACGCTTCGCGTTTTCGTGAAAAACCTTCTGGTTATCGCTGTGCCCGTGGCTCTGCATAACCTGATCATGTCATCTCTCAATTTCTTCGATACCCTGATGGTCGGTCAGCTCGGGGAAATCCCGCTGGCGTCAGTGGCTCTGGCCAATCAGGTGTATTTTTTGAATATCCTTTATTTAGTCGGAGTCAACAGCGGGACCGGTATTTTTATCTCCCAGCACTGGGGCAGCAAAGATTCGGCAGGTATCCGCAGGTTCGCGTCCATTGCGCTTCTGCTTTCCCTGGCTGGAGCTATACTGTTTTTTATCGCAGCTGCCTGGGTGCCACGATTCGTTCTGGGATTGTTTTCTAAAGACCCGGCTGTTGTCGAGGTCGGAGCCGGATATCTGCGCTATGTGGCACCTGCTTATCTTTTCACAGCTGTATCCTTCTGCCTGACCAGCCTTTTGCGAAGCACGGAATCCGCTCTGGTCCCCACGATTTCCAGTTCCATCGGTGTGGCTGTCAATATCGCGCTCAACTGGGTCCTGATTTTCGGGCGCCTCGGTTTCCCTGAACTGGGGGTTGTGGGTGCGGCTCTGGCTACAGTCTGTGCCAGGGGTCTGGAATGCGTGATCCTGCTTTTCATCGTTACAACGAGAAAACATGATATTGCGCCTTCCGTTAGGGATTTGCGCTTAGTCGACAGGCTGTTTCTGCAGAAATACATCCGGGTGGTCAGCCCGGTGATTGCCAATGAGGTGTGCTGGTCAGTGGGAATGGTGGTGATCCAGGTGATTTACGCGCGCATCGGCACTGCGGCAGCCGCAGCTGTCGGTATCGTCAATTCGATAGAGCGCATGTCGCATGTGCTGTCCATGGGACTCGCGGCAGGTGGGGCTGTGCTGATGGGAAAAACCATTGGCGAGGGCCGCAGGAACATTGCCGAGGTATACGCACGCTATCTCGGTTGGGTCGCAGGAGGCACTGGCCTGGTGGTCGGCGCTTTCCTGGGGCTACTCTCAGTCTGGATCACCTCTTTTTATTCAGTGAGTCCGGCTGTCAAGCACTCGGTCTGGATGATGCTGATCGCTTACGCTGTCACAATGCCGTTTCTGGTGGCGAGCATCTGCTATTTCATGGGGGTGTTCAGGGCATCCGGAGACACAGGTTTCTGCTTCTGGTTCGATGTCGGCGCGATCTGGCTTTTCCAGATCCCTGTCGGGATGTTCGTGGGGTTTGTCCTCAAACTCCCGGCTGAATTCGTCTATGCTGCGATCATGTGTCTGGAGATCCCGAAACTGGGAATTCTTCTGTGGCGGCTGAAAAGCGGCAGGTGGTACAACAATCTGACATAATTTAGTCCTGATCCGCCGCTCTGGGAGCCTCTGATACCTGCTGCAGCGGCGGAATTTCGGCGTCAGTGCCTGCGCCGAGCTCTTTAAAGCGCCGGGCCGCCGGCAGCACACGCGTTTCCAGCGAACCCACGGCCTTGTTATATGCCTCAGTCGCTTTTGCGATCCCGCGACCAATGTCGTTCAGGTGTCCGGCCATGGTATTCATGCGCTCATACAACTGCCTGCCGAGTTCGCTGACCGCTTTCGCGTTTTCCGCCACCAGTTCCTGTTTCCAGCCA
>JAQTRI010000507.1 GCA_028711905.1 Candidatus Wallbacteria bacterium
AAAATGAAGGATCTGGGAAGTGTTTCCATCCCTCAGGATGCCTTTACCAAAGTACTGAAACTGACTTCAGACTGAGAAAACTCCGAAAGGAATATTCATGCCGATTGCCGAAACACTTACCAACAGCCTCTCCGGTTCATCCCCGGCAGCCCTGGCCATCGCCTTTGCCGGTGGTGTTCTCACTTCACTCACTCCATGTATTTACCCTCTGATCCCGGTCACTATAGCTTTTATCGGCGGACTGGGAAAAGGCAGTAAAACCAGAAGCCTGTTTTATTCCCTGCTCTATGTTCTCGGAATCGCCACTGTTTATACCGCCCTGGGTGCCTTTGCCGCACTTGGCGGAACAATGTTCGGCGAATGGGCGTCTTCCCCATGGGGGTACTTGGTGATGGGTAACATCTGCCTGTTGTTCGCTTTATCCTTTTTCGGCCTGTTCGAAATCAACTTCAGTCTGGCCGGAAACCGACAGCTGGGCAGTAAAAGCGCAGCCATCATCGCCTTTTTCACTGGAACCCTTGCAGCCCTCACGGCTTCTGCCTGCACGGCCCCAGTTCTGGCTGTACTGCTGGCTTATGTGGCTAAGAGCCAGAATGTCATATACGGGTCCCTGCTGCTTTTCTCTTTTTCACTCGGCATGTGCCTCCTGCTCCTGATAGCCGGTACCTTTTCCGGTTCACTCATGCCCAGAGCCGGCAAATGGATGCTGACGATTAAAACCCTGTTCGGAGTCATCCTGCTCCTGATGGCCGAGTTTTACCTGTTCACAGCCGGTCGGAATTTTGTCTCAGCTGGCCCTTCTTCCGTACCTGCAACAGTCGCGGCACAGCACACTGCCGAACCGTCAGTCAAGAATCCGGCAAAGCAATATCCTTTTCCTGATTTTTCACTCGCGCGCCACGATAACAGCGAAATCTATCACCTGTATGAGCGGATCGGCCACAAAAGGATTGTGCTGCTCTTTTTCGCCACCTGGTGCCCTGGGTGCATGGAAGAACTGCCTGAAATCATGAAAATTACCGGTGATTTCCCGGACACGGAATTTCTGGCCGTCAATCTGAAGGAAAGCTCAGACAAGGTTTCCTCCACTTTCCAGTCTAAGGGGATCACCCTTCCCGCACTTCTGGATAAAGACGGAGCTGTTGCCAAAAAATTCAAGATCCAATACATCCCCTATGTCCTGATCATCGGGACTGGCGGACAGGTTCTGCTGGAAGGCAGCCAGCCTGTTTCCAAGATTATCGAGATTCTCAGGAGCGGAAATGAATAAAGTCAGCAACTTTTTCGAACACCTTGGCGAACTCAGCCTCACCTTTGACGATGTACTTCTCGTACCGCAGGAAAGCAATGTTTTACCAAAGGATGTCGACCTTTCTTCCCGCATCACGCGCAACATTCCGGTCAACTCCCCCTTTGTATCGGCCGCAATGGATACAGTCACGGAAAGCTCTATGGCCATAGCCATGGCACTTTCCGGGGGCATGGGGATTATTCACAAAAATCTGGACCCCCCGACCCAGGCCGGAGAAGTGCTGAAGGTCAAACAGTATCTCAATGGCCTGATCCAGAATCCGGTGACTTTTTTCGAGGACCAGACCTTAGATGATGTTTTTCGCGAAATCAGGGATAAGGCATTCGGCTTTTCCGGATTTCCCATACTGGATCGTGAAAACCACCTGTGCGGCATTCTGACTGGCCATGACCTCAAGTTTCTCTCAGATCAGCGCTCAAATCCGATCAGCGGGATGATGGCCCGCAACCTTGTAACCGCTCCACCTGAAACAGACATCAAGACTGCTTATGAAATCCTGAAACGGGAGAAAATCGGCAAGCTTCCTTTAGTGGATAAAGACGGGAAACTGCACGGACTGTATAGCTTCACTGATGTCAAGAATATCATCGAAAAACGCACATCAATAGTTCTGCGCGATCATTTGCACCGTCTGCGTGTTGGTGCGGCTGTATCGCCCTTTGACTGGGACAGGGTAGTACTTCTGAGAGAGGCGGGAGTTGACTGTGTGGTGGTTGACACTGCCCACGGGCACAGCAGCCGGGTCGTAGACTTTGTCAGGGAGCTGAAAAAAAAGCAGCCTGACGTCGAAGTGATCGCCGGCAACATCGCCACTTCCGAAGCGGCTGAGGCGTTAGCCCAGGCCGGAGCCGATGCGGTCAAGGTCGGCGTAGGGCCGGGATCGATCTGCACCACCAGAGTCGTCACAGGTGTCGGAGTTCCTCAGTTGACCGCCATTCATCGGACAGTCAGTGCCGCAGCTAAGCATGGCATACCTGTAATCGCTGACGGAGGAGTGAAGTACTCCGGCGATGCGGCTAAAGCGCTGGCCTGTGGGGCTTCCTGTGTCATGATGGGTAAGGCTCTGGCCGGCACGGATGAAAGCCCAGGGGAAAAAATCATATACAACGGCCGCAAATTCGTGCTTTACCGCGGTATGGGTTCACTGGGTGCGATGATGGCGGGCAGCGGCAGCCGCGAACGCTATTTCCAGGGGGAAACACCGGCCGACAAACTCGTTCCAGAGGGGATTGAAGGCATGACCCCCTATGTAGGGTCAGTC
>JAQTRI010000508.1 GCA_028711905.1 Candidatus Wallbacteria bacterium
TCAACTGGCTGAAACAGGATGGTTTTCTGCTTTACGATGATCTTGAAATCGTTCCGGTCGGGAACAGCCGCCATGATTATCCGGCTGATCTCGACAGTTTTTTCTCATCACAGACTTGCAGAACCGATAAAACCTCAGCCATGGCCGAAGCTATCCGTCAAGGCGACGCAAGAATGCAGAATGTGTTTCTCCTGCGCCGGCTGAACCGGGAACTGCACATCAGCCTGCAGGCCTGGGAAAAGTCTTTTCGCGAAAACTTCCGTCCGGAAGCCTTTGAAAAAAACTGGGAGATTTTCAGCTCTTGAGCTATAATATTTAAGAACCATGAAAAAAACGGAAAAAAACAAACTGATCGTTTACGGATTTCTCTGTTCCCTTCCAGTGATAGCCTTTATCGCCTTTAATTATCTGGACATGCTCGGGCTGGAAGGTGATAAACCCAAAAAACCCAAAGGGATCCAGTTTGAAGACAAGGAATTTCGCGAGATCATTAAATCCTTCATCCGTTCTGACGAAAAAGATCCGGTCCGATATCATCTTCCGATTTATCCAAAAGAGGTCAACTACATTTCCCGTGTCACTATAGAAGACAAGAAGGTAACCAGTATCGGGGGACTGGAATTTTTCACCGGGCTCGAGGAAGTCGACATCTCCGGCACCTTTGCCAAAAATCTGACTCCCCTGGAAAAATTGCTTAAGTTAAGATCTGTGATTGCCTGCCGTGTCGGAATTTCGGACATTTCCTCCATAGGCAAAATCCTTTCCCTGCAATCGCTCCAGATGGCTGAAAACGAGATCAGCGACCTGACCCCCCTTTCCACTCTCATTAACCTCAGCACTCTGGTTCTTAACAACAACCGCGTCAAGGACCTCAAACCCATCTCTGCCTTGACCGGCATCAAAACACTGAATCTGGAGCACAATGATATAGTTGATGTATCTCCTTTGTTAAGCCTGACCAATCTTGAAATTCTCAATCTGGGATTCAATCAGATCACAGATGCTTCAGCCCTTCTGAAACTGCCGAATCTGCGCCAGCTGTATCTGAACAACAATCAGATCAAAGATCTGACAAGCCTTATCAAGGCTCTGGGAAGCAACAAAAATCTGCGCATCGCCTTAGAAGGCAATCCGCTGAACACCAAAAAACAGAGAGCTTACATCCAGGGATTGAAGCAGCGGGAATACAAGATATCATATTATTAGATGATTTAAGTTACATTCTCCTGATTTTAAAAACCGCTTTTTTAACCTTTTCAGGCTGATTGACTGAAATCCGCGGCTGATGTGCGTCATCAGGCATGAAAACCGCGAACACGCCAGGCTTGAGGAGAATTACGCCCTCCTCCCCACAACCCCTGTAAAACGCCGCTTCTTTTGCCGGATCATAAGCCTCTTCCAGTAAGAGATCGCGGGCAGGGGACACACGCGACGATTCTCTGCCGCTTATTACAATCTGCAGATCAATGTAGAGGAGATGGGTCTCCAGCCTGGCAGCAGGCATTGTTTCAGTACTGTACTCGTCAACACAGACAAAAAGGTTGTCTCCTGAAATCTCAGTTCGTCCTGAGGGGAGCTCTGAGAGCCTGGACCGATTAAGAAAATCGGAAAGAGCTTCCCAGTGAGGAAGACTCTCGCTGTAAAAATGAAGGTTTTCCAGAAGATCGAAAATCAATCACTCCTCCGCCCGGGTCAGAACTGGTTGAGAAAGCGCAGATCAGGGTTCTGAAAATACCTGATGTCGTCAATACCGTAACGCATCATCACTAAACGGTTAAGCCCCAGTCCAAAAGCGAATCCCGAAAATTCGTCAGGGTCGATTTTGCAGTGCCTGAGCACATTTGGATGAACCAGGCCGCATGGCAGAAGTTCCACCCAGCCCGACTGCTTGCATACAGGACAACCCTTGCCATCGCAGATCAGGCAGTTGATATCCAGTTCGAATCCCGGTTCTACGAACGGGAAAAAACCGGGTCTAAGCCGCACTTTCACCTCGCGCCCAAACACTTGCCGCAGTAAAGTCTTCATAGTGTATATCAGATGAGATACAGAGATATCGCGGTCCACCATCAGACCTTCCACCTGGTAAAAGGTGTTTTCGTGCGAAGCGTCTGTAGCCTCATAGCGAAAAACCCTCCCAGGGGCTATCACCCGCAGAGGCGGGGGATATTTTTCCATGGCCCGGATCTGAACGCATGAAGTATGGGTGCGGAGAAGCATACCGTTGGAAAGCCAGAATGTATCCTGCATGTCCCGGGCCGGATGATCGGCCGGGATATTGAGTGCCCCGAAATTGTGCCAGTCGTCCTCCATCCATGGTCCGTCCATGATCATGAAACCCATGGAAGAGAAAATGTCCTCAATCTCATACTGGATAGTGGATATGGGGTGCATGGTGCCTGTTCGGCGGGAACCGGACGGAACAGTGATATCCTGCCATTCACGCTGCAGAGAAGAGGCTGTTTCAGCTTCGTCCAGGCGGGCCTTCATTTGCTCGATACGGTTTCCCAGATCATCCTTCAGTTCGTTGACCATACGGCCCACGGTCTTACGCTCTTCTGCTGCGATGCC